>JAJEBU010000075.1 GCA_022822375.1 Dehalococcoidia bacterium | reverse complement strand
CACCGCGGTATTGAAGGAACACCCTCTGCCCGACCGTTCGCGCCTCACGGATAAGGTCGATCCACGTCGAGCACGCGCACTTGTGGTCGCTGCACTCGAACAGGGCGCCGAACAGGGTCACACGCTATTGCCGCGTCCGTTACTGTCGACGTTCATCGGCAACATGCCACTGGAGACCGACTGTCCAGTAGGGCCCGAGGTCCTCACCGGCCTCGGTGAACTGCTGCAAGGTGTCGTCGAGCCGGTCGAGATGGCGGGCGACCGCCTTGCCTATCAGCTTCAGCGCTTCGTCGACACAGCCGACCTTGTCCGCCGCACCGTACGCAAGCGCTCGGGACCAAGGAGCCAACGCCATCGCGGCAATCATGATTTTCCCGCCGTCGTGGACCGTATCCTTCGCGAACTTGCCCGGGACCACGATGACGCGGAAAACGAAATTCAAGCCCGTCGCGAGAAGGCTGCCGCACTCGAAGAGATATTCGCCTCCCGACTCTCCGTGCTCATTGGCGCCGCCGGCACGGGAAAGACGACGCTACTCAAGATGCTCTGCAAGCTGGATGATGTCGCTGCTGGCGGCGTGTTGCTTCTCGCCCCCACCGGAAAGGCCCGCGTCCAGCTCGAAACCAAGACGGAAATGAGGGGCGGGCTCACGATCGCACAGTTCCTGATGCGCGATGGCGACCGCTACGACACGGAGACCGGCCGATCCGGCCGATACATTGTCACCCGCAGTCCGGATCGTTGCCGCGATTACAGGACTGTGATCGTCGACGAATGCTCCATGCTCACCGAAGAACAGCTCGCTGCATTGCTCGACGCGCTGAGCGGTGTCGATCGCTTGGTCCTCGCGGGCGACCCACGCCAGCTGCCCCCGATCGGGAGCGGTCGACCGTTCGTCGATTTCGTCGATACCCAACGAGCTTCTTGCCCAGGGCATCGACCGCTACGAGTACGAGACCCCGCTGGCCCTGCCCGACGGCAGGACGCGATACCCGGACTTCACGATCGTGGATGACAACACGGGCGAGCGCTACTACTGGGAGCACCTCGGCTTGCTCCACAACCCCGACTACGCGGCTCGCTGGACCCGCAAACTGCTTGCCTATCGCGAAGCCCATATCCTTCCGCATGACGAAGGCCGCGGCGAGGCGGGCACGCTGATCGTCACGCGCGACGACGAACATGGTGGAATCGATACCCGCGCCATCGCTGATCTGATCCGCGATGTCCTCACCGCGTAGCCCCGGAAGGTGGACAAGCCCCCTTGACAGATGTCGTCTCACAGAATGACACCGCCCGCTACGGAGGCCAGCCGATGATCGACCGCCTTCACCGTGTGCCGAGAGGTTCCCGGCGGATTCCAAATCCTGTCCACGTCGCGCCGTGGTCTCGGTTCATGGTGAAGCACTCTGCTTATCGTCTTCGACGGCTTTGTCCACTACGCGACGGCGAACGCGCCGCCCTGTCATTCGCGCGGCCTGTGGAAATCGCCTGGACAGCTTCCCCGACCCGGGCGAGAAGCTCTCCCCCTTTCAGCCATGCCTTCCCGATCGAGTAATCGTGCTTCCGCCCCGGATGCTACCAATCCGAAAGCGGCGCGCTTTCATCGCCGCTCTCGTCTAACGCTAAAGGAAGATAGACCAAATGGTCGCGTACCCTGACGATCCAGCATGCGTGAGGTTCGCTCACCAGCATGATGTCCGGCTCGCGCTGACCCTCGGGCGCGATCCTCTTGTCCTTGGGAACGGGTTGCACGTACTTCCCGGCCTCTTGATTGGCGTAGCGAACGGGGTCCAGGAGCAAGCGTCTGCCGTCCGCCAGTGCCCTGCCTCCAACGTAGTCATATGCGCCTGTCGCTCCGAACAGCGAAAACAGCGCCAAGTAACCGGACTTGATGGACTGCACCAATCCGTCGAGGTTGACAACGATCCTGTTGCCAACTGTGTTGTTTCCAGCCATATCGTTGGAATATAGCCATGATTCGAAAAGGCGGCAGCAACTGGGTCGACGGAGAGAACTTCTTCGACCGCACGACAGAGCTCAAAGCGCTGGAAGAGCGGGTGCGGGAAGGAACCCACACCCTGCTGACCGCGCAGCGACGGATGGGCAAGACGAGCCTTGTCCGAGAGCTGCAGCGACGGCTGGCCGAAACAAGAGACTTCGAGGTCGTCTTCGTCGATCTGGAGGCAGCCACCGATCCAGCCGATGTGATAGCGGAAATCGGAGTCCAGACGAAGCTGGTGCGTGCGGCGTGGGATCGAATCATGACCGGCTTCGCGAATCTGGTGAGGAGCGCCGGCGGCCGGATCGAGGAACTGTCGGTTGCTGATCTGAAGGTGAAGCTGCGCGCCGGGATCGATGCGGGCAATTGGCCGCAAAGAGGGGATGCGATCTTTGCCGCCCTGGCGGAGAGCGGCCGGCCTGTCGTGCTCGCGATCGACGAGTTGCCGATACTCGTAAACCGGTTGCTGAAAGACCAGACGGGGCGCATGACGCCAGAGGGGAAGCGGAAGGCGGACGCGTTCCTGAGCTGGCTGCGCAAGATGGGGCAGTCGCACCGCGACCGGGTTACGCTGATCCTGTCGGGCAGCGTGAGCCTCGAGCCGCTGCTTGAGGAGGCCGGGCTCAGCGCTCAGGCAAACATCTTTTCCCCCTACGACCTGAAACCATGGAGCGAGGAAACGGCTGTTTCCTGCCTGGAGGCACTTGCTGGGTCCTACGAAGTCGGTCTTGGGCCGGAGGCACAGCCGGGACATATGCCGCAGGCTGCGTTGCTGCATCCCGCACCATGTCCAGATGTTCTTCGACAGGATGCACGATCACTTGCGGCGCGCCGGGCGGAGAGACGCCTCGCTGGACGATGTCGAGTGGGTCTATGTGCGGGAGATGCAGGGTGTCCGGGGGCAGGTCGACCTGCAGCATTACGAGGGCCGGCTGGAGATGGTCCTCGGGAGAGCGGGGTATACCGTCGCGCTGGAGATCCTGACGGCAACAGCAGTCGACGGCGAACTTGACACTGAAACGATTGACCGGTACCGCAACTTGTTCTTGAGGCGGGAGGGACACGACGAAGATGGCGCTCCCTCGGTGGACCATGTTCTGCATGTGCTGCAGCACGACGGCTACCTCGAACCCGGGGACGGCGGATACCGGTTCGTTTCCGGTCTGCTCGAGGACTGGTGGCGTGGGCACTACGGGCAGAAGTTCGTGCCCGTGTTCGACCGGCGGCGCTGAGAACGGGAGTCGGGCCGATGGCTGTGACCGCCAGAAAATACAATCCGGGCTTTCTCTCCGTCGACGAGTTGGTCGCGATCTTCTGCGTCCGGACGGTTGAGTACGAATCCCTGATCGAGGTAATGCGCGAATGCTCGAGCAGCGCAAACACCCATCAGATCGTGATCGGGCCGCGCGGCAGCGGAAAGACGATCCTGCTGCTGCGGGTCGCTGCGGAGGTGCTACGCGATGCCGATCTTTCGGCGCGCTTCTTCCCCATCGTATTCGCGGAGGAAAGCTACGAGGTTTCGACAGCCGGCGAGTTCTGGCTCGAATGCGTTTCCCGGCTGGCGGGCCAGGTGCCGCGCCGGGATGGAGACGTCGACCTGCACCTCACCTTCGAGGAGCTGCGCACTATCCATGACGACCGGACGCTGGAGGACCGGTGCCTCGGGGTGCTGCAGGACTTTGCTGATCGGGAAGAGAAGCGCCTCGTGCTGATTGTCGAGAACCTGAACATGATGTTCAGGGACATGGGCGACGACGAGGCGGGTTGGCGGCTGCGGAAGGTGCTGCAGACCGAACCGCGGATCGTTTTGCTGGCGAGCGCGACCAGCCGGTTCGACCAAATGGACGATCCGAAGGAGGGGCTTTACGAGCTGTTCCGGGTAATTCAATTGCAACCGCTCGACACGGAAGGCTGCGCGCTCTTGTGGCAGACGGTGTCGGGGCAGGCGCGGGCGCAGAAGACGATCCAGGCATTGCGAATTCTGACCGGCGGCAGTCCCAGGTTGTTGACGATCGTAGCCCGGTTCGGCGCGAATCGGTCGTTCGGCGAGCTGATGGCCGATCTCCTGGATCTGGTCGATGACCATACCGAGTATTTCAAGAGTCACCTCGATGCGCTCCCGGCGCAGGAGCGAAAGGTGTATCTTGCCCTTGCTGATCTCTGGAAACCATCGAATGCGCGCGAGATCGCGGACCGGGCCAGGCTCGGGACCAGTAAATGCAGCGCCCAGCTTGCCCGTCTGGTCGATCGGGGCGCGGTGGAGGGGAGTGGCGGCACCGCGCGGCGCAAGCTCTATTACCTGACCGAGCGGCTCTACAACATCTACTACCTGATGCGCCGGGCGCGCGGACCGGCGCCGCTTATCGATGCGCTGATCCGCTTCATGGAGGCCTACTATTCCACCGACGAGTTGAGAGAGTTTGGCGCCCGCATGGTGCGGGAAGCGCTGGGGTTCGACGGCGGTGCGTTGGCGATCTACCGGATGGCCTTCGAGCGGCTTGTCGGACTGCCGTCCCTTGAAGCGCACCGCGACGAGTTGATTTCCCTTGCGTCGCCTGCCCTTGCGTATGCGCCCAGCGAGTTTTCTGCAGCATCCCCGGCACCGTCGGCCGTGAGGGAGCTGTTGGGTAAAGCGCTGGCGCTCGCGGAAAGCGGTCGGTTGCAGGACGCTGTGGCGGTCTGGGACGACGTTATCCGGAGGTTCGGGGAGAGCGATGCGCCCGCGGATCGTGAACAGGTGCCGCTGGCGCTCGTCAACAAGGGAAAGGCGTTGGGCGGTCTGGGAAGAGCGGACGAAGCGCTGGCCGTGCTGGACGACGTGGTGCAGCGATTCGGGCCGGACCACGGGGAAGGCCACCCACTGGCGGTGGCGACGGCGCTCGCCGGCAAGGGTGGAATGTTCAGCAACATGAACCGCCACACGGATGCGCTTGCAGCCTGGAACGAGGTCACGCGACGGTTCGGCAAGAGCCGGGTGCCGGCGCTAGAAGCGCTGGTGGTGAACGCGCTAATCGGGAGGGCGGTCGCGCTAAACACGTTGAACCGGCACGGGGAAGTCCTGGAGGCCTGCGACGAAGTGCTGGACCGCGTCGGCAAGACCGGTTCGTCGGTGCTTCACGGTGAATTGGCGGCGGCGATGGTCGGACGGGGTCACGCGCTGATCGCGCTGAACCGCATCGATGAGGCGATAGACGCCTGGGGTGCTGTGGTGGAGCGTTTCGGGAGGAGCGACTCTCTCAGAATCGTCGAGCAGGTGGCCTCGGCGCTTGCGAACGTGGGCACGGCGCTCATGCAGTCGGGCCGGTTGGAGGAGGCGCTAACCGCGTTCGACGGAGTCGTGCAGAGCTACAAGGGAAGCGATGCGCCGATCCTTCGAGAAGTGATAGCGCGCTGTTTCGCCAACAGAGGCAACGTGCTGGCCGCGCTGAAGCGGGAAACGGAAGCGCTCTCGTCGTGGGAAGAAGCGATCAGGGGCTTCGATGCGGGAGGTTTGCTGGAGGCGGCAGAACCGTATTGCAACGCGCTGATGAACAGGGCGGCAGTACTGCACAACGCGGGGAGGTCCGAGGAAGCGTTGCAGCTTTGGGGCAACGTGGCGGAACGCTTCGAGGGCGACAACCGGCCTGGGATACTTGCCATGGTTTCGAATGCCCAGACGAACAGGGGGGCGTTCCTCGAACAGTCGGGTCGTTACGAAGAGGCGCTCGCGGTCTGGCAGCAGGTCGAAGACCGCTTCGGGACCAGCGACGTGCCGGAGTGGGTCGCGCTGGTCGCCAGGTCGTTCGTGCAGAGATGTGCCGACCTGTTCGAACTGAACCGGACGGAAGAGGCACTCGCAACCTGCGATCGGGCGGTGGATCGCTTCGGGGAAAGTAACGTGCCGGCAGTTGTCGATGCGGTTGCAGGGATTCTTCTCAACTAGGGCATCGTGCTCGTTACTGCGCACAGGAACGAAGAGGCGCTGGCGGTCTGGGACGAGGTCGAACGGCGTTTCGGAAATAGCGACGAGCCGGAAATTTCGAAGCACGTTGCCTCGGCCCTCGTCAGCAAAGGTACGACGCTGGTCCATATGAACCGGGCGGAGGACGCGGTCGGGGTATGGAGCGACGTCGTGCGTCGGTTCGGGGAGGATGGTTCACGTCTGTATCACGAGGAGATTGCGACAGCGGTCCTCAACAGCGTGGTGGTGCTGGGCTCGTTGAACCGGCCGGATGAGGCCCTTGAGGTCTGTGACGAGGCGCTCCAGCGGTTCGGGAGCGGCGACGAGCCCTACAACATTGAGGCGGTCGCGAAAACTCTCGTCAACAAGGGTGCGCTCCTGGTGGCACTGGACCGGACCGAGGAGGGGTTCGCGGCGTGGGACGAGGTCGTCCGGCGCTTCGAGGCGAGCGATGTACCGCCGCTTCGCGATGCGGCGGAATCGGCGTTGTGTGGGCGGGCACAGCACGAATTGTCCGAAGGCCGGGCAAGGGACGCCGTCGCGTTTCTCGACCGTGCGCTGCTGCCGGGGCGGGCGGGAATTCCGGACAGCAGGCTGCAGGGCCATTTTGTCCGGGCACGGGCGCGTCTGGCGGAAGGCAACCGCGAAGCATGCGCCGAGGATGTCGAGAGGGCGTTGTCGATCCTGCCCGAACTGAACATGTTGCCGAGGGAGGTGCTGGTGGCCCTGGCCGATCTCGCGGCGGGCGTTGGCCCGGAGAAGATGTGCGACCTGATCAAGTGGTCGCCCGCCGGCGATCTCCTGCTTCCGCTGAGGACGGCGCTGGAGCGGGAACTCGGGTTGGAGCCGAGGGTAGCCAGGGAAGTCGAGGAGATTGCTGAAGACATACGCCGGGAACTGCTCGTCCGGCCTAACGGCAAGGCTGAGCAATCGACGGCTTGATCATTTCAGTCAGCGTCGGCTCGATATGCCGGATTGTCGCTGGCCATTCGACTACGCCGAGCGGCGCTTGGACGGCAACGAGCTGGTCGAGGGGAACGATACGGGTAGCAGGATGGCTATTGTCTGGCTGTTCTTGCCACCGCTGTGGTTGGTGGCCACCAGAGCGGTGAGCGCCTGATGGTGTGCCGCAATCCGTTGCTTCAGGCCGAGCGGGCGCGCAAGCGCGAGGAGTTGCTCCGGGCCACCGAACGCCTGCTAGCCCGGATATTTCACCAAGGCGGGTTTGCGGCGTAGGGAAGAGGGTATCAGCGGGGCAGGAGGCGCCATAGGGGTTCAATTCTGGTCCGCAGAGGGTTTTTGTAGGGCCGGTGATGACCCTGGTGAGGCGAACCGAG
>JAJEBU010000077.1 GCA_022822375.1 Dehalococcoidia bacterium | reverse complement strand
GGCGACCGGCGATTCCGCACCGATGAGCCGCTTGTCTTCGAGGTCAGCTACATGGAAGAGAGCGAGATGTACCTGATCGAGGGCGAGTACCACACGATCCTCTGGGGTGAGACCCGCGAGATCGCCTACGACGTGCTGCTGGACCACTTTGAGTGCGCGTGGCGCGACTTCGCAGAAGGTGATCCCGCGGGATTAGACGGTGTCGCCGCCGACTTCGGAGTGGAGCTCAGGCGGCGGTTCAAGCTGGTTCCCGATGCCCCGTAGGGCACGCGCCATTGAGCGCGGAATCGTGCGCAAGGGTTTTCGCATCAAGGACTCGCGTCATCGAACATTTGAGTACTACACCTTGGACGGCGAGCGCTCCCGCATCAAGACCCTGATGTCCCACGGCTCAGATCGCGAAATCAACGACCACCTCCTCGGGCAGATGGCGCGGCAGCTGCACCTCACGCGCAGGCAGTTCGACGATCTGATCGACTGTCGGCTCAGTCAAGCCGACTACGAGGCGATGCAGCGCCGCGACGGATTCATCCGCTGAACCGGCCGCGGCTCATTTGTCAGAGATATCCTGAGACACCGAGAGCGAAGTGCTGCATGATCACACCCGCATCTGAGATCGATACCAGCCCAATGATCTTCACGGAGTTCGTCTCCGAAGGTCGACGCTACCGCACGGATCGACCGCTGGTGTTCACTGCGGAGTATCTGGACGAAGACGATATGTATCTGATCGAGGGCGAGTTCGAGGTCGCACTGTGGGCCCCGACCCGCCAAGAGGTCTGGGACATGCTGACTGAAACGATGGACTGGATGTGGCGCACTCTGGCGGAGGGCGATCCAGAGACCCTAGGTCGAATCCCGCGGGAACAAGGCGCCAAGCTACGCGCGCGCTTTGCGCTTGTGCCAGATGCCACGTAAGGCTCGGGTGGTCGAGCGCGGCCTGCTCCGCAAGGGTTTCCGTCTGGCAGACACGCATCACCGGCGCTTCGTTTACCACACAGTGGACGGTGAAGAACCGCAACCAGTGACCACCATCATGTCGCACGGCGCTGACCGCGATATCAGCGACCGACTCCTCGGAATGATGGCGCGGCAGCTGCACCTTACGCGCAGGCAGTTCGACGACCTGATCGACTGTCGGTTCAGCCAGGCGGACTACGAGGCCATGCTGCGCCGCGACGGATACATCCGCTGAACCCGCCGCGGTGCGCTGGCTGAGCTACGGCGTGCGCTCCTGTACGGCGCTCGTCGACGCGCCCGCCGCGCCGGCGACGTGCCGGTTGATGGCATTCAGGTAGGCCCGAGCGGAGGCGACGAGGATGTCCTGGTCGGACGCCCTCCCGGTGTGCGTGGCGCCGTCAACCACGATTCGGATGGTCACTTCGCCCTGCGCGTCGAGCCCCTCGGTGATGCTGGAGACGTTATACTCCTCCAGTTCGTCCGAGACGTCGGTCAGCGCGTGAATGGTCTGGTAGATGGCGTCGACGGGCCCGGTGCCCGTCTGTGAGCCGCTGCACTCATCGCCGTCGGGCGATCGCAGCGTGATCGACGCCGACGGAGTTTCCGTCGTGCCGGCGGAGATGCTGATCGAAACCAACTCCCAGCCCTCGGTCACCTGGCCCAGGCGGTCCATCACGATCGCTTCCAGGTCGCGGTCATCAACGACCGTCTTGCGGTCGGCCAGCTGCTGGAAGCGGTCGAAGGCGGAGTTGAACTCGTCCGCATCCAGCTCGAACCCCAAGTCCTCGAGTCGCGACTTGAAGCCAGCGCGGCCGGACAGCTTGGACAGCACAAACTGCGATCCCTCTACCCAGCCGACCTCCTTGGGATCCATGATTTCGTAGGTCTCGCGCATCTTGACGACGCCGTCCTGGTGGATGCCGGACTGGTGTCGGAAGGCGTTGAGGCCGACGATTGCTTTGTTCGGCTGCACGTGCATGCCGGCGAAATCCTGCACCATCCGTGAAGCGGGCACCAGGTACTGCGGATCGACGCCGATCTCGACGCCCATGTGGTCGGCGCGGGTGCGGATCGCCATCACGGTCTCTTCGAGCGAGGTGTTGCCCGCTCGCTCGCCCAGACCGTTGATCGTGCATTCCACTTGCCGAGCGCCGGCGCTGACTGCAGCCAGCGAGTTGGCCGTCGACAGGCCCAAGTCGTTGTGGCAGTGGACCGAGACGACGACGTTGTCCGCGCCGGGCACGTCCTCGAGGATGCCGGTGATGAACTTCGCAAACTCGTCGGGGATGGCGTAGCCGACGGTGTCGGGGATGTTGATCGTGGTGGCGCCGGCCTCGATCACTTCGCGCAGCATGCGGCGCACGAAGTCGACATCAGAGCGTGTCGCGTCCATCGGCGAGAACTCAACGTCGGAGGTGTACTGCTTGGCGCGGGCGACCATTTCGCGCGCCTGCTGCAGGACCGACTCACGGTCCTTGCGCAGCTGATGGGCGATATGGATGTCGGACGAGCTGAGGAAGACGTGAATACGCGGGTTCTCCGCGTCGCGGATCGCTTCCCAGCCCTGGTCGACGTCGTTGGGGACGGCGCGGCAGAGCGTGGCGATCTGTGTGCCGCGCACCTCGCGGGCGATGCGGTTGACGGCGTCGAAGTCGGCCGGCGAGGCGGCCGCGAAGCCGGCCTCGATGCAGTCGACGCCCATTTTCTCGAGCAGTTTGGCGATCTGCAGCTTCTCGTCGGCGGAGAAGGAGACGCCGGCGGCCTGTTCTCCGTCGCGCAGGGTAGTGTCAAAGATTCGGACTCGGTCAGCCATGTTGAGTGCTCCAAAGGGGCTGTTCAGTGGTCGTGAGCATGACGCGGCCGCCTCGACCGGGACGGGAGGCGGCTCCCAATCAGGCCACGAGCGCACCGCGGGCGACAGCCCGCGGTTCAGCTCCTCCAAGCACATGGCACGTCATGGTCGCAGTATAGGGGTATGTCCTCTGTTGAGACACTCTCGATGTTGTTGGCACTGCCCATTCATCAGTGAATCATTGATGTAGTGTAGAAAGTGAGGAGAGCGCATTGCAGGTCCGATTTGCCAACAGGACCTTGGAGCGCGCTGCAATCGACCTGAAGAGGGCGAAGCGCTCTTGGCGGACGTCAGGAGTCGCCGAGGCTTACATGGAGCGAATTCCCGTGCTCTACGCGATCGATCGATGGGAACAGCTCCAGCAGTTCCCAAGTCTCGGTTTCCATGCGCTCTATGGTGCCCGGCGAGGGCAGTATGCGATCACCCTCACGAAGAGTTGGCGGCTGATTCTCGAATACGACGAGATCAGAGATGAAATCACCGTCCTGGAAGTGACGGACTACCATGATTGACCTGCCACCCACCTATCGGCCGGACAGAGCTCTTCACCCCGGTCGGCTCCTCAAAGAGGAACTCGCGGAGCGTGGCATGACGCAGCGACAACTGGCAGAACTCATGCGACGACCCACCCAGGTGATCAGCGACATTGTCCGCGAGAAAAAATCCATCACACCGCAGACTGCCCTCGGCATCGAGAAGGTGCTCGGAATCGACGCTGAGTTCTGGGTGAACCTTCAAGCAGTCCACGACTTGGTTGTCGCCAGGATGGCGGAAGACGAGCAACTCGAAGAGCAGAGACACTGGCTCCGCAGGATTCCAGATCGTGAGATCGAGTAGCTCGGCTGGATCGAGCAGCAAGTACGCGTCTCGGAGCGATTGCGCGAGCTGCTGAAATTCTTTGGTACGCCGTCACTTGAGAATCTCCAACCAACGACCGAGGTAGTCGGCTTTCGCGTCACTGAGAAGGCGAAGGTCGACGAGTGGGCCTTGAGGGCGTGGCTGAGACGGGGCGAGATCGAAGCACGCGCCGCCGATGTGGCTGCCTGCGACGAAGCACGATTTCGCAATGCCGTGAAGGCGATTCGGGGCCTCACCTTGGAGGAACCGAATGATTACTGGACGAACATGCGAACGCTGTGCGCGGACGCAGGCGTCGTGCTGCTTGGAGTGCCCCACTTGCCCAAGACTGGCGCGAACGGGGTCACGCGTTGGCTGAGCCCGCAGGTCGCGATGATCCAGTTAAACCTGCGGTACGGCACTGCCGACATCTTCTGGTTCACGTTCTTTCACGAGGCGGCACACGTTCTCCGACACGACATCAAGCGGGTGTTTGTCGACCTCCAGGGCGACGCGCGAGATGGATCTGCTGAGCAGGACGCAGATGCCTTCGCTAGAGACATCCTCATTCCATTCGGCGACTGGACAGAGTTTGTGGCAGCTCAGCGTTTCCGCGCTTCGTCTGTGACGGATTTTGCTTCGAAACAGGGGATTCACCCAGGCATCGTGGTCGGACGATTGCAGCACGACGGACAAATCCGGCGAGACTGGCTCAACGACCTCACGGTCAAACTCAGCGACTCCGATTTCCCCGACTGATCCCTCGCGACGACCCCGTTTCCGATTCCTTATCCTATCTGCAACCTCGTGGATTGCGCGTTGGCGCGCGATCTGGATCACTCTGGAGACTCTGATGGCCAAGTATGACGTACTGATTCGCGGCGGCACCGTCGTCGACGGGACCCGAGTCCCTCGCTTCGTCGCCGATGTGGGCATCAAGGACGGCCGCGTCGCCCAGATCGGCGGACGCATGGACCCAGCCGATGCCGACCAGGTCCTGGACGCCGAGGGCAAGATCGTCGCCCCCGGCTTCGTCGATCTGCACACGCACTACGACGCCCAGATCCAATGGGACCCGTACTGCACGATCTCCGGCTGGCATGGCGTCACCTCGGTCGTGCTGGGCAACTGCGGCTTCGGCTTCGCGCCGGTGCGACCCGAAGAACGCGACCGCGCCATGCTCACCATGTCGCGCACCGAAGCAATCCCGTTCGACTCAATGAAGGCCGGCATGCTCTGGGACTGGGTCTCGTTCCCCGAGTTCCTCGACTCGCTGGAGCGCATCCCCAAGGGGGTCAACTGCATCTCGTACATGCCGCTCGCGCCGCTCATGACCTGGGTCATGGGCCTCGAGGCGGCCAAGTCTCGGCGTGCGACCGAGGATGAGATCAGCGAGATGCGACGCCTGCTGCATGAGGCGATGGACGCAGGCGCCTGCGGTTGGTCGACCCAGCGCCTGGGTGAGAACTCTGTCCAGGCCGATTACGACGGTACGCCGATGGTCACCGACATCATGTCGGACAACGAGTGTCTCGCACTGGCCGAAGTGCTCGCTGAGCGCGACGAGGGGTTCATTCAGATCACGCAGTTCACCGGCGATCTGCAGCAGGACCTCGACTTCCAGTCGCAGCTCGCGGCGACCGCCAAACGACCGATTCTGCACAACCTCGTTGCGGTCAATCGCAACAACGCGAGCATCCACCGCGACCGATTGCAGTGGCTCGAGGAGTGCAACGCGCGCGGCGAGCGCGTGTTCGGCCAGGCCGCGACGATTCGCGCGTCATTCACCTTCACGCTGGAAGATTGGAACCTGTACGACTCGTCGCCGGCCTGGAACCATGCCACCACCGGCACGCACAAAGAAAAGAAGGCCAAAATGGCCGACCCGGACGTGCGGAGCCGCATCATCGACGAGATCGACGAGGCGATCAAGAAACTTGGCCAGACGCAGGCCCTGGGGGGTCCGATCGACGAGCTGCTGATCCAGGACCTCGCCCACATGGACGAACTTGAGCAGTTTGTCGGCATGACAGTGGGTCAAGTGGCGGAGATCCGCGGATGCCATCCAGTCGAGGCGATGCTTGACCTCGCCGTCGAGACCGACCTCGCAGCCGAGTTCCTGACGCCGATGCGTGAGCAGAACGACGAGTGGATGGCCGAAATGATCACCTCGCCGTACTGCATCCCCGGCGTCTCGGACGGCGGCGCGCACACGAAGTTCCTGACTGCTGGGTCGTACCCCACCGACTTCCTGATGTGGTTGGTCCGCGACACCGGGCGGCTGACGCTGGAAGAAGCGCATTACCGCCTGAGCTACCTGCCTGCGCGGGCAGCCGGCTTCCGTGAGCGCGGCATGCTCGTCGAAGGCGCGCCGGCCGATGTCGTCGTGTACGACCTCGACGAGCTGGCCCTGACGCCAGAGTGGGCCGGCGAGATCGTGCACGACTTCCCCGGCGGCGAGTGGCGCCGCGTGCAGCG
>JAJEBU010000050.1 GCA_022822375.1 Dehalococcoidia bacterium | reverse complement strand
CCCGCCTGATGGCCATCGTCTGTGAAGGCAACCGAGGTCGCGTCTATCTCTCGCCAAATGGCGAGCATGAGCGGATTGCGGAAGGTGCTGGACCATCTGAGTGGCGCCCGATTGGAGATGTGCCGGCGCGATTGACGGGCGGCACATGCGTCCCTTACGGGCTGGATGAATGGTGGAAACTCTTCACCGACCGACAGTTGGTGGCGCTGACGACCTTCTCGGACCTGGTCTCGGAGGCGCGGGAGCAGGTGCGTCGGGACGCGGTCGAGGCCGGGCTGTCGGACGACGGCGCTTCGGCGTATGCCGAAGCGCTTAAAACTTTTTTGAGTTTTGTGGTTTCTAGAATGTCGAACGGACATTCTACAATATGCCGCTGGCAAAACGCCGCCGACTTTGTCGGCGGCGTTTTCGCTCGTCAAGCCATCCCAATGATGTGGGACTATGCGGAAGCTAATCCCTTTTCGGACAGTACGCAGAACTGGACGGGCCAATTGATGTGGGTGTGGAAGTGCTTAGAAGCATTGCCATGCCAGGGCGTGGCTGGGCAGGCTTACCAAATGGATGCAGCCATGCAGCGCACTGGCTTTGAGAACGTAGTCATCTCCACCGATCCGCCCTACTACGACAACATCGGCTATGCAGACCTGTCTGACTTCTTCTATGTGTGGCTGCGGCGCATGAACGTTGCTACGAGTGATAGCCTCTTCGCCACTCTGTCGGTCCCGAAGGTGGAAGAGCTGGTAGCAACACCGCACAGGCATGGTGGAAAAGAGCCGGCTGAACGCTTCTTCCTTGAGGGAATGGAGCAGGCGTTGCACGCCATGTACGGGAACATGAGCCACTCGATTCCTGCATCGATCTACTACGCGTTCAAGCAGAGCGAAGCTGCTGCCGGAGGTGTTGTCAGCACTGGCTGGGAGAAGTTCCTGGATGCTTTGACTCGATCTGGCCTAGCAGTGGGGGGAACATGGCCGATACGCACTGAGCTCGGGAATCGGCCAAACACACTCGGAGCAAACGCCCTGGCGTCCTCGATCATCCTCGTCTGCCGACCTCGACCTGACGATGCGCCTTCGGCCACGCGGCGAGAGTTTCAGGATCAACTGCGCTCGCAGTTTCCGGAAGCACTGGGTCACTTGCAGCGCTCCAACATTGCTCCTGTCGACCTGGCTCAGGCGTCGATTGGGCCGGGGATGCGGATCTTCACTGAGTATCGCGAGGTGCTGAATGCTGACGGATCGGCGATGACGGTGCGCGAGGCGCTGGCACTGATTAATGCCACGCTCGACGAGGTGCTGGCGGAGCAGGAGGGCGACTTCGACCCGGACTCGCGCTGGGCGTTGACCTGGTTCGAGCAGCACGGCTTCGACGAGGGCGAGTTCGGCGACGCCGACACGCTGAGCAAGGCCAAGGGCACCAGCGTCGAGGGCGTCGTGCAGGCTGGTCTGGCCGAAGCGAGCCGCGGCGACGTGCGTCTGCTGCGCGCGTCGGAGCTGGATGAGGACTGGGACCCCGCCGCTGATCAGCGCATCACCGTCTGGGAGATGGCGCATCACCTGATCCGTCTGCTGGAGTCGGAGGGCGAATCCGCCGCTGCCGAACTCGCCGCCGCGCTCGGATCGCAGGCCGAGACCGCCCGTGACCTCGCCTACCGCCTCTACGTCGTCAGCGACCGCATGAAGCGTCCCGCGGACGCCCGCCAGTACAACGGCCTGGTCCAGTCCTGGCCCGAGATCATGCGCCTCGCGCAGCTGCCCTCAGCGACGGCGCGGCAGTCGGGCCTGGAGTTCGCAGAAGAGTAGGATCCCTTCTGTCCCCTCTCCCTCTGGGAGAGGGTTAGGGTGAGGGCAAAGCGAGACGGAGCGCAGAGTCATGGTCACCAAGGCGGAATCGGTCGTCGAAGCAAGCGAGCGGCTGCTGCAAGAAGTGGCGGAGCGGATTGTCAAGCACGCTCAGCCTGAGCAGATTTGGCTGCTCGGCGGCACGGCCACCGGGCAAGGCGCGTGGATCGATGTCGATCTGCTGATCGTGCTGCCCGGCGAATGGGATTATCGGGAACAATCGCTCGCTATCCGCGGTTCAGCGCGTGTCAACGGGATCGGGCTCCACCCGTACCTGGCCACGCCTCAGCGGTTCGTCCAGTACCAGGAACGCGATTACGTTCCGCCGCACTTCAGTCTCAGCGAATCGCGCATGCTCTATGAACGGCAGTGACGTTGACGCTTGGGAGCCGCGCCGCTGGCTCGAGGATGCGGAAGAGGACCTGCGCGCAGCGGGCGGTGACGATTGCCGGAAGCATCTACGATTACGTCGCGGCGGAGTTCGAGCACCGCGTCGCTAGCGGATAACACGGAATCATGGCATTGACCAATCGAGATCGAGTCGGCAAGGCGCTGGATGCGCTCAAGGAGGGGCTCGGACCGTTCGTCGAGCGGGAATTCCTCCGCGTTCATCGAAAGCGGGCGGACGAGCAGGCACGACGCTACTTCAATGATCGCCAGCTGCGCACCGATCGGCCGATCCGTGAGTGGGATGCTGCGGCGTTGCTGGGGTTGATGTCTACGCATGCCTGGGGAGATGTGTTTGCCAGGGTCCTCGGGCAGGTCGAGCGTTCACACGTGAGTGAGTTGCGCGACGCCAGGAACAAGTGGGCGCATCAGGAGCAGTTTTCCAGCGACGACGCGGAGCGTGCGCTCGACACAGCCGCTCGTCTCTTGACGGCGATCTCGGCTGAGCAAGCCAGCGAAGTCGAAAAAATGCGCCAGGAACTACGTCGGCGCGTGTACGACGAGCAGACGCGCAATGCGACCCGTCGCGCCGGCGGTTCGTTGATTGCACCGGCTGCGGCGGAGTCGCTGAAGCCCTGGCGCGAAGTCGTCACGCCTCATGAGGATGTCCGCAGCGGTGGCTTCCAGCAGGCCGAGTTCGCGGCTGACCTCTGGCAGGTGCATCTGGGAGAGGGCAGCGACGAGTATCGCGATCCGATCGAGTTCTTCCGCCGCACGTACCTCACCGAGAGCCTGAACCAGCTGCTCGTCGGCGGCATCGAACGGATTGCTGGACGGGGCGGCGATCCGGTCGTGCAACTGCAGACCAACTTCGGCGGCGGCAAGACGCACTCGATGCTGGCGCTGTATCACCTGTTCTCCGGCACCGCGCCGACATCGCTGCCGGGTGTGGAATCCTTGCTGTCGGACTCCGGCGTGTCGGAGTTGCCGTCGGTGCGGCGTGTGGTGCTGGTCGGCAACAAGATCTCGCCAGGCAATCCGGTCACAAAGCCGGATGGCACCGTGATCCGCACCCTCTGGGGCGAGATCGCGTGGCAGCTCGGCGGTTCGGCGGCCTACTCCAGGATCGCTGCCGACGACGAACGCGCGTCGAATCCCGGCGACAGATTGCGCGAGCTGTTCAACGACTACGGCCCGTGCCTGATCCTGATCGATGAATGGGTCGCGTACGCACGGCAGTTGCATGACGACTCTGATCTGCCCGGCGGCGACTTCGAGACGCATTTCACCTTCGCCCAGGCGTTGACGGAGGCGGCGCGCTCGTCGAACAACTGCTTGCTGCTGATCTCCCTGCCGGCCTCCGATGGGTCGAGTTCACCCCAATCGCAGGTGGACGATGTGGAGGTCGGCGGCATCCGCGGTCGCGAGGCACTGGAGCGGTTGCGCAACGTCATCGGGCGGGTGGAATCGTCCTGGCGGCCTGCGACGGCCGAGGAGGGCTTCGAGATCGTTCGGCGTCGGCTGTTCGAATCGCTTGCTGGTCCAGACGAGTACCAGTCACGAGATCTCACGGCTCGCGCGTTCTCTGAGTTGTACAACTCGGACGGCGGCGAGTTCCCGCTGGAGTGTCGTCAGGCCGACTACGAACGGCGCATCAAGGACGCCTATCCGATCCATCCGGAGATGTTCGACCGGCTGTATCAAGACTGGTCGACGCTGGTCAACTTCCAGCGCACCCGAGGCGTGCTGCGGCTGATGGCCGCGGTGATTCACAGTCTGTGGGAAAAGGGCGACCGGAGCCCGCTGATCCTGCCCTCGACGATTCCAATCGACGACGTGCGTGTGCAATCAGAGTTGACCAGGTATCTATCAGATCACTGGACGCCAATCATCGCCAGTGACATCGATGGTCCGAACTCGGTGCCGATGAAGATCGACAACGAAGTGTCGAATCTCGGCAAGCTCGGTGCGACCCGCCGCGCCGCGCGGACGATCTATCTCGGCTCTGCGCCGACATCGAATACGAGCCAACGCGGCGTCGAGGATCGACGGGTCAAACTCGGCTGCGTCGTGCCCGGTGAGTCGCCGCAGGTCTTCGGAGATGCCGTCAGGCGCCTCGCGGCCGAGGCGACCTATCTCTACCAGGACGGTCCCCGCTACTGGTACGAGACCCAGCCCACTGTTGCGAAGCTCGCCGAAGACCGCGCCCAGCAGCTTGAGCGTGACCCGGATGCGGTCCACGCCGAGCTTGAGCGGCGGCTCCAGAAGGATTTGGGCCTGAATCCGCGCGACGCGACGCGGCGCGGCGACTTCTACGCCGTCCATCTGATGCCGCAGAACGGCGGCGACGTGCCGGATCAGCTCGAGACGCGGCTCGTTGTGCTCGATCCGGATTATGCCTATGCCCGAGGTGAAGGGAACCAGGCGGAAGCAGCAGCGCAGGCGATCCTGCAATCGCGCGGCGCCGGCCCGCGAATCTATCGCAACACGCTCGCCTTTCTCGCCGCCGACACGGTCCGCTTGCAGGACTTGCACACAGCGATCCGCAGGCATCTGGCATGGACGTCGATCCTGGACGGCAAGATTGAACTGAATCTCGATCCGCATCAGGTTCGCCAGGCCGAGAATCAGCGCGACGCCGCCAACAGCGCCGTCGAGGCGCAACTGCCAGAGACCTATTGCTGGGTCATGGTTCCAACCCAGGCGAGTCCGACCGCCGAGCAGAGCTGGCAGGCCTCGCGCCTCAGCGGCTCCGACCCTCTCGCAGTGCGGGCCGCCCGTAAGCTCAGCCGCGACGAGCACCTCGTCGGCAAGCTGGGCGCAACCATTGTGCGCAAGGCGCTAGAAGAAATCCCCTTGTGGCGCAGCGGCGACAACCATGTCCCTGTCAAAACGCTGATTGACGATTTCGCACAGCAGCTCTACTTGCCGCGACTCGCTGGCCCCGGCGTCCTCGTTGACGCATTGCGATCAGGTGTTGCGACACTAACATGGGCACTCGACACATTCGCCTACGCCGAGTCGTTCGATGAGCAGCATGGTCGCTATCCGGGCTTGATCGCCGGGGCGCAGGTCGCTCTGTCGGCAGACGATTCCGGACTGATCGTCAAGCCAATGGCCGCTCAGAGTCAGCTCAAGCAAGAGGCCGAGGATGACGAGCCGCCGCCGCCAGAAGATGACCCCGACCAACCGGGGCCATGTAAGACTCAGGAGCCGCAGCCGCAGCCCCTGCGCCGCTACCACGGGAGCGTACGTCTGGACCCCACTCGCGCCGGACGCGATGCGAGTCAGATCGCTGAGGAGGTCATCGTTCACCTGGTAGGGCTGGCCGGCGCTGACGTAACGGTGACGGTCGATATCGAGGCGAAGCTGCCAGAAGGCGCATCCGAGCACATCGTGCGCACAGTGACCGAAAACGGTCGGACGCTGAAGTTCGAGCCAGGCTCAGGGTTCGAGCGCGAATGATCCAGGGCGTCCGAGTGCGAGGAGCCTCAGCGGCAGAGCGACGCCGGGTCGGAGGGGACGACGAATTCGATGCCAGTCACGTCGGCATCTGCGACTGTGACAAGGGTGTGGTCCCGCCATTCAGCGCTACCGCCGGAGGAGGTGTACACGATGTGGCAGTCCGGCACATCTGTGCCAACGAAAAGCACATAGCCACCTGATTCCGGAACTTCGAAGGCGAATCGACCATCTTCCGACACGGCTGCACTGCTGCTTCGCCCATGAGAGTGCGCCTGAATCCACCCGCCGCCGACCCCTACTCCGTCTTCATCGACAATCCGACCGCTGATCTGCCACACGCACAGGTCGCGCGGGATACGGAACTCAATCGAGACCGGATCGCTGGACAACTCCAGAACGTCAGCATCTCGTCGTGCGCCGACCATGCCGTCTTTGCTGTAGTAGACGCCGCAATCGTCAAGCCTGACGCGGACTTGATACTCACCGTCACTTGGCGCATAGCCGACGTACGCCCCGGATGCTCCGAGTCGGGTGGGACTCCAGTCGCCTGTTTCCGCATCGATGAGCAAGACGTCATGGTAACGGTCGTCGCCACGTAACTTGGTCACGTTGATGCGGATTTCGTTCTCGCATGCGCCCTCGGGCAAGATCAAGTCCAGATCAGGGATGTTGCGCATGTCGATGTCACGATGCTCACCGGGCTGTAGTCGCGCAGTTGTGGGACCATGTTCAGCGAGCTGTAGTGTGCAGTTGTCTCGCTTGAACCAAAACCGCTGGATCGTGTTCGGCACCAGATGGAGCGTGAATTCTCCCTCTTCATTCACGATCGTGGTCCGCTCGACACCAACTGAGATCTCCCCTTCATACTCTTCCGCCAAGACGAGGAAGCCAGTCGCTGGTGCGCCGTCGCTGTAGTGGAGCGATCCTGATAGCTTGATATCGCGAGGATCGTAGTTGATTCGCTGGGTTGGCTCAGGTAGCGTCTCGCGCCACTCGGCATATTGACGATAGAACTGTGGCGTCGTGAGTCCGAACGTGTTCTCAAACGCTTCATCGAAGCTGCTGCTCTGCTCCCAAAGCCGCTCCGAACCGACGATCTGAGGAAACAGCTGGCGATTGAACTCCAGAGCCGAATCAAAGCCGGCGCTGTCAACTAACTGCTGGACTGCGAAGAGGCCGAGAATATAGTTTCGACCGCCAGCATAGATGTTGCCCAAACTTTCCAATGGCGCGCTGTCCTGCTTGACGAACTCCAAGCGCCATTGACCGTGGCCCTCTATTGTGGCACCTCGGTTCCCTAAGGCAGCAGGCATCTCAAACTCTGACCAAGTCGCAGCGCCTTCGTTCATCCAAACCGGCGAGACCCGGACATCCCTCCTGGCAGACAGCTGGCTCTGAAAGACGTGAAACCACTCGTGTACCAGTGTCTCAATCGTCCGGCCGACACACGGTTCAGGGATTGGCGACATCCAGCCGCAGGCTGACATCCAGTATCCCCAAGGACGGGCTTGCCCGGTTCTGCCTTGCCGCAGATTGCCAAGCAGGTGTTCCGGCGAATAACCAAACGATGGTTGCTTGCCTGCCCGCTCGTGCTCAACGGCTGCATCGAAGTCGCTGTAGAGCATTACGGTCGTGGTCGAAAAGTCAGTCTCTATTGCAAATGTCTCTGCGAAAAAGTCTCGCACTCGTCGAACATCCTCGGTGATCTCCTCCTGCAACGAGTCGGAGATGTCCCCAACAAACACAATGTTGGGCATCATGCCCGTCGGCTGCAACCAGCGCAGATCCCGATTCACCACCACTTCCACCGCGTCGCCCCGACTCAGAGTCGGCAGCTTCTCATCGTCGTCAAACGGCGCCGCCCACGTTTCCTCACCAACGCGAATGCTGACTAGCGACTCGCCGATGCCTCGCGCGACCTGGTCGAGCGGCCAGTCGTCGCGTCCGAGCCAGGTGACCCAGTTGACCCCTCGATAGAGCGTGATGCCGCCTTTGGCTGGAGTGTGCGGCCGCTCCCATTTGACGGCGTGGTCGCCGGCGATGCGGATCGTCACGGCCATACCCGCTTCCAGCGTCTCCAGGTTGCCGCCGACCCCGCGAATGGCGTACTCCCACATCCGCTCCGCCGCGTCCCAGTGATAGATCAGATTGGCAGCAGAAACCTGCTCGAAGATGTCATCCACCGCGATGGGTTCTGCGACCCAGCCGACGTAGTTGTCGCCGGGCTGCAGCGTCAGCGGCGGCGAGGCGGATGTATCGGCGTCCGCCGTCCCGATCGCCAGGAGCGCCGCAATCAGCGCAAGTGTGAGCGCCAATCCGACGCCGAACAGCGGCGTCCGTCCGCCGCGAGCCACCTGGAGCACCCACTGCATGGGCAGAGGGTACAGGCAATGCTCAACACCAGGTGCAGGAGTTCGC
>JAJEBU010000026.1 GCA_022822375.1 Dehalococcoidia bacterium | reverse complement strand
CGCAAGCCGCCGCGCTGTCCGAGAACTAGTAGTAGTCGGCGTAGAGGCCGAGGTGGCTGCCGCCGAGCAGCAGGACGTGAGCGGACCCGTAGCCCTGGTCGATCTGCTGACCGGGGAAGTTGCTCATCACTCGGAATCCGCCGGGCGACTGCTCGGCGCCGTACTCGACCACGTCCGCGCCGAGCTGTCCGACGTCCTCCCACATGTCCCACTGTGAGGTGGGCTCGCGCGGCACGGCGAGCAGCGCCAGCTTCGGCAGCGACCGTTGCGGCGCCGTGAAGCCGACGGAGACGACCACTTGCCACAAGTTCGCAACGCCGGCCTCGAGCGTCGGGAGGGCGTCGTAGAAGATGGTCGAGTCGGTCTCGTGAACGATGCAGTCGCCATGTTCGCGGACGGCGTCATGCCAGGGTTGCCCGGTCGGAGCCCAGCGCGACTGGTCGAGTTCCTGGGCGGCGTGGGCTTGCAGATGCGCGTGCGGCTGGGACTGCTCGCCCATGGAGCCGAAGTTGCAAAACACGCGAAAGCCAGTCGGGGCACGGTCGGGGTTGCGCGCCTGCAACTGTTCGACGTATTGGCAGGCATGGTCGCGCGCCGTCCGGCCGACATCGCCGAGGTCGGACCACAGTTCCATCTGCTGCGAATAGAAGGGAATCGTGCTGTCGGAGTGGTCGCGCGGAATGATCAGTGAAGTCAGGTCGAAGAAGAGGTACTGATTCTCGAAGACAAAGACATCGGGCTGATCGGCGGACCAGGGCGCTGAGGGGTCGCCGCGGCGAGAGTCGGTGAAGCGACGCTCGCCGTCGCGGAAGAACAGCGCGGACTCTGAGCCGTCGACGATCCCGCAGAAGACGCAGAATCGTGACCTCTGCTGGCCGGGCTTGTTGGGCATGGGGCTTAGCGTCGCACCGATCGGTCACGCGCGCAAACGCGGCAGCAGAGCACGAGTGCGATACGCTCGGCAACAGGCAGGCTGGAGGACGGCAGCATGGTGCAGGTGCGCCCGTTTCGCGGGCTTCGATACAACACGGACGTGGTCGGCGAGTGGGGCCGCGTGCTCGGGCCTCCCTACGACATTGTCGACGCGGAGCAGACCGCCGCACTCAGGGACGCGAGCCGCTACCAGATATCCCACATCGAAATGGCGGCGGGCGATGCAGAGATTGCGGATGCGGCCACGCTCTTGCAGGAGTGGCGTGCCGCCGGTGCCATCATCCAGGACGACACGGCGTCGTACTACTTGCACGAGCACGAGTTCGTTGACGGCGCCGGCCGCGATCAGGTTCGGCGCGCGATCTTCTGCGCGGTCGAGCTGACGCCGTGGGGCGACGGCGTCATGGCTCACGAGCGGACGATGCCGGGTCCGAAGGCGACGCGGACGGCGCTTCGGTCGGTTGTCGGCGCGGATATCTCGCCGCTGATGGCCTTTGTACCGGACGCAAGCGGCCGCCTGGCCGGCATCATGGAGGAAGCGCTCGCGCTGCCGACGCTGCACAGCGGCGTCGATCCCACGGGAGACCGTCACACGCTGCGGGTGATCAACGATGAGGCCGTTGTCTCCGCGATCACGAAGGCCTGCGCGGACGACACGATCTATATGGCGGATGGACATCATCGCTATGAGTCGGCGCTGGCCTCGATTGACGAGCGATCGGGATCGCGTCAGGTGCTGATGGGCGTGGCGAGCGCGCAGGATCCGGCGCTGACGATCGGTTCCAACCACCGGGTGTCGCATTGGCCCGTGCCGGACGACCTGCTCGCGCGGCTGGCGGAGCGGTTCGAGCTGAGCGAGTCGACGGCTGAGCAGCTGCCGGCATCGCTGCCGCCGGGCAGCTCCTCAATCGGACTGGTCACTCGTTCGGGCGCCTGGTTGCTTGCGGCTACGGAGCGAACTCGCGACGCGATGCCTGAGGATGTTCCCGCCGCCTGGCGAGGACTGGCGCCGGCGCTGCTGCAGTTCGTCATTTTGGATCCGGTGCTGGGCATCGACGCGGACGCGCTTGCCGGTGGCGAGGCCGTGTCTTACGTCCACCACTTCGACGACGTGTTGTCGATGGTTGCTTCGGGCGAGGCCTCGGCGGGTTGGGCGCTGCCGGCGGCGACGCTGCAGGATGTGATTGAGACGGCCGACGCGGGCAGTTTCATGCCGCAGAAGAGCACCTATTTCATTCCCAAGCTGCCGACCGGGCTCGTGCTGCACCCGCTCGACTAGCGACAGCCAGCGAGATCCAGCTACATGCGCGCCTGCGCGACGTCCTCGATGCCGTCGATGGCGGCAATCTGGTCGAGCTCGTTCGCGGTCAGGGTGCGGGAGATGGTGAGCGCCATCAGCGACATCTCGGACGGGTCATCGGCGCTGTAGCCGACGTCCATGGCGGCGATGTTGACGTCGAGGCGTCCGAGCGCCATGCCGACCTCGCCGATTCGTCCGGGTCGGTCTTCGTTGCGCAGGACTAGCAGGTGTAGATGGTCTGAGGCGTGCTGCGTGTTGCCGTTGTGGCGCGGACCGCCGATATGGACCGGGAAGCGATTGATCTCGACCACGGCGGAGCGGCCGTGTTCGAGGGTTCCCATCAACGAGGTGGCGCCGGTCGAGGTGCGCAGTTCGACGGTGATCGTGGAGGTGAAGGGCTCGGCGTCGGACGTTTTTCGCTCGGAAACCATCCAGCCGCGGTTGGCAATCGTGCTGTTGACGTTGACCAGATTGACGTGTTCGTCGGAGATGGGCGCGAGTAGCCCGCCGATGATCGCCGCTTTGAGTGGGGTGACGTCGTGGTTGGCGATCTCACCCTCGTAGCGGACGACGATGTTCTGCCACTGTCCACTGGCCAGCTGAGTGGCGAGTCGGCCGCACATTTCGGCGACCTGGAGGTAGGGGCCAACGACTTCGAGGGACTCTGGATCAATGAGCGGCGCGTTGACGGCCGACATGGATGGCTCGCCGCGCAGCACCTTCAGTGTCTCGGTCGCGATGTCGACGGCGACGCGCTCTTGGGCCTCCTGTGTGGAGGCGCCGAGGTGCGGAGTTGCGAGCACTTGCGGATGTCGGACGAGGGGGTTCTCGTGGGCCGGCTCGGCGGCGAAGACGTCGAGGGCTGCGGCGCCGGGCCGACCGGCGTCGAGCGCGTCGGCGAGCGCTGCTTCATCGACCAGGCGTCCACGAGCGGTGTTGACGAGCAGGGAGCCGGGCTTCATGAGGGCAAACTCAGCGGCGCCGAGGAGCGGCGGCGCATCGGGAGCCGCGGATGAGTGAAGCGTGATCACGTCGGATTGCTCGAGCAGATCACGGAACGGCGCGAGCTCCGCGCCGACGGATCGGGCGCGGTCTTCGGAGACGAATGGGTCGTAGGCGATGGTCCGCATCTCCATCGCCTGCAAGCGTCGTGCGACGGCAGCGCCGACGAGGCCGAGTCCGACGATGCCGACGGTCTTGCCACGCAGTTCGGCGCCCATGAACGCGGACCGGTTCCATTGTCCGGCGCGCAGGGAGGCGTTGGCGTCGGCGAGGTGGCGGGAGAGGGCGAGCAGCAGTGCGACGGTCAGCTCGGCGGCTGAGACGGTGTTACCGCCGGCGGCGTTGAGCACGATGACGCCGCGCTCGGAGGCCGCGTCGAGGTCGATGTTGTCTACACCGGCACCGGCGCGTCCGATCACGCGGAGGTTGGGCGCGGCCTCAATCAACGCGCGGTCGACCTGGGTGCCGCTGCGCACGATCAGCGCGTGGCATGGTGCGGCGGCCTGGATCAGTTGCGGCCGGGTGAGTGCGCTGCCATCGACGACGTCCGCATCGGCTGTGGCGCGGAGGATCGCGAGGCCGTCTGCGGCCAGAGGTTCGGCGACGAGGATGCGCGGCATGCGAATGAAGGGCCTGTGGCTAGTCGTCGATGCCGGGGATTACGGCGCCCTCAGCGGGGCTGAAGCCCTCTGCGACGAGTGCTTGCTGGAGCGCGGCGAAACAGGCGGTGAACTCGGATTCGTCGAGGTATCCGAGGTGGCCGATGCGCCAGATGGATGGGGCGAGTTTGCCCTGTCCGCCGGCGATGACGACGTTGTGCTCTTCGCGCAGGCGTCGGGAGACGGTGGGTCCAGTGATGCCGTCGGGCACCTGGACGGCCGTGACGGTGTCGGAGGCGTAGCGATCTTCGGCGAGCAGCTCCAGGCCCAACGACTTGGCGGCGGCGCGGGTCCATGATGCGAAGCGGTGATGTCGTGCGAAGATCGCTTCGGGCCCTTCGGCGGCGAGCAGTGGGATCGCGGCGTCCATCGCGTAGAGGGTCGGCAGTGCTGGAGTCCAAGGCGGCTGGCCACGGTCGGCGTAGTCCTTGTGGGTTGAGAGGTCGAAGTAGAAGCTCGGCATCGTGGACGTCTCGGCGGCGGCCCAGCCACGTTCCGAGAGGGCGGCCATCGCGATGCCGGGCGGCGACAGCCAGCCTTTCTGGGAGGCGGTCACGACGGCGTCCAGGCCCCAGTCGTCCATGCGCATCTCGATGGAGCCCAGCGACGAGACCGCATCGACGATGATCAGCGGGTCGGCGACGGCGCGGACGGCGCGGGCGATCTCGCCGATCGGGTTGGTGACGCCGGTGGATGTCTCGTTGTGGGTAATGAGGAGAGCGTCGTAGTCATCCTGCTGGATGAGTTCGGCGACGAGCTCGGGCGTGGCGGCGTCGCCCCACTCGATGTCTGAGCGAGTCACATCCGCGCCGTAGCGCTCAGCGATTGTGCCGAAGCGATCTCCGAAGGATCCGACGGTGATGCAGAGGACCTTGTCGTGCGGCGACAGGGTGTTGACGATTGCTGCCTCCATCGCGCCCGTGCCTGAAGCTGAGATGATCAGAACTTCCTGGTCGGTGCCGAAGAACGGCTGAATGCCGACGGTGAGCCGATCGAGCAGCTCGGCGAATTCTGGGCCGCGGTGGTTGATCATTTCGCCGGCGGCCGCCTGTAACACGTCGGGCGGGCACGGCGTGGGTCCGGGGATGCGGAGATTCGTGGGCGTCGACATGGGCGGGAGCGCTCGTTCCTTACAGTGTTGGGAGTGTCAAGAGCGTATCAGCGGAGCGAATGCTGACAATGTCAAGCAGCGACGAGCAGCGAACCGATCTGTCAGCCAAACTGCGCTCGCTGCCGAGCGTGGATCAGGTGCTGTCGGAGCCGTCGCTGACCGATGCGCTGGAACGCTGGGATCGGGCGCTGGTGGTTGATGCGGTACGTGCGGTGATCGGGGAGGTGCGAGAAGGGCTGAGCTCAGGATCGGATGCGGCGTGCGACGCGGCGTCGCTGGCCGCGATAGTCCAGCGGAGCCTGGAGGCCAGGCTCGCGCCGCCGCTGCGACGTGTGGTCAACGCGACGGGCGTGATCATCCATACAAATCTAGGGCGCGCGCCCGTTTCCGATGCGGCGGCGTTGGCGATGGCCGAGGCCGCGCGGGGGTATGACAACCTCGAGTACGACCTGGAGGGCGGGTCGCGCGGGTCGCGGGCGCAGCATTTGGAACCGTTGCTCTGCGCGGTGACGGGGGCCGAGGCAGGCGTGGTCGTCAACAATAATGCGGCGGCGTTGTATCTGGCGGTGGCAGCGTGGTGCCAGGGCCAAGAGGTGCGGGTTTCGCGCGGGCAGGCGGTCGAGATTGGCGGTGGATTCCGCATTCCCGACGTGCTGCTCAGCGCCGGCGCGGAACTGGTCGAGGTGGGGACGACGAATCGGACGAGGCAGGCCGACTACACGAGACTCCCGACGGCGCGCGTTGCGGCGATCCTGCGGGTGCACTCGTCCAACTTCCGCATTGTGGGATTCACCGAGGAGCCATCGTTGTCGGAGTTGCGCGCGGCGGCCGATGAGACGAGGTCGCTGCTGATCGACGACATCGGCAGCGGCAGTTTGCTGGAGACCCGTCGCTTTGGATTGAGCGTCGAGCCGCGGCCGCAGGAGAGTGTCGCGGCCGGCGCTGACCTGGTGCTGTTCAGCGGCGACAAACTGCTGGGTGGTCCGCAGGCAGGGATTGTTGTTGGCAAGGAGTCTGCCGTGCGACGGCTGAGACAGCATCCGCTGATGCGTGTGTTGCGGCCGGACAAGACGACGATCGCCGGACTCGCCGCGACGCTACAGCACTACGCTGCGGGCAACGCGGTGGACACGGTGCCGGTGTGGCGAATGATCGGCGCGGATGCGTCGGCGCTGCGGGATCGCGCCGAGCGCTGGCGGCAGGGCGTCGGCGCTGGACATGTCGTCGCTGCTGAGTCCACAGTTGGCGGCGGATCGCTGCCGGGCGACACGCTGCCGACGTTCTGTCTGTCGTTCGAGGTGCAGCATTCAACTGAGACGGCGCGCCGGCTGCGTGCGCGTGAGGTTCCCGTTGTGGCACGGATTGAGCAGCGGCGGCTGCTGCTCGATCCACGCACGGTGCTGCCGGACGAGGACGACGACGTGGTGTCAGCGCTGCTGGATGTGCTGGGTGACGCGCAGGGAGTTGAGGAATGATCGTGCTGGGTGCGGTACTGCCGCATCCGCCGATCTTGCTGCCTGAGATCGGGCAAGGTCGGGAGGATGCTGCCGTGGCGACGCGGGCGGCCTACGCGACGGTCGCACGGAGGCTGCGCGAGCTGGACGTCCGCAGATTGCTGATGATCTCGACGCATGGCATCGTGACGCTGGGCCGCTTCCATGCGCTCAAGGCGGACATCTCAGGGGACTTCGGGCGATTCGGCCACTCGGCGCTGACCTTTGCTCATCGAACAGACTCGGCGCTGATTGAGGCGGTCCTGGCTGCGGCTGCAGCTCGTGATGTCCCGTTCAGCGCGGTGTCGTCGTGGGAGCGTTCGGATCACTCGATTGGGGTGCCGATTCGGCTGATCGGGGAGGCGCTGCCGACGGAGATTGCGGTCGTCAGCATGAGCTTTCGCTCGGCGTCGGACCACGTGGCGGCGGGCCGGGCGATCGGCGCTGCGCTGGCCCGGATTGAGGAGCCGGCGGCGGTCATCGCGTCGGGCGATGCGGTTCATTCGCTCAGCGAGGAATCGCCCCAGCGGTTTGATCCGCGCGCTGCGGGGGTTCAAGCGGCGATTGAGTCGGCGATCGGCTCCTGGAGCGTCGATGCGCTCATGAGCATCGACGAAGGAGTGCGTCGTGATGTAGATGAGTCAGTTGTATCGCCAACGCTGATGCTGATGGGAGCACTGGAGGGTGCGTCGCGGTTGCAGGCGCGTATTCTGGCGGCAGAGCACCCGTGGGGTGTTGGTTATGTCACGGCGTTGATCGACGCCGATACTGGGAGCGGCTGACTGTGGACGCGAAGAGCGTTGAGACTCTCGAGTTTCCCAAGCTGATTGAGCGGCTGGTTGCTCAATGTGGATCGCCGGGCGGGGTGGAGTTGGCGGAATCGCTGACGCCGAGCGCAGATGTCGACGAGGTGAGGCGACGGTTGTCGGAGACATCCGAGGCGCGCGCGCTGGCCCAACTCAAGCCCAACTTTCGCATCGGTCAAGCGCCGGCGATCGAGCGGCAGCTGCAGTCGGCGACGAGGTCGGCGGTGTTGCCGTCCAGCGAGATCATTGAGGTCGCGATCCTGTTGCGAACGGCGCGGCACGTCCGAAATCAGATAGCACCGCTGGGCCGCGAGTTGCCGCAGCTGTCGCGGCTGGCGCAGCGGATCGCCGACTTCTCGCCATTGATCCGCGAGATTGAGGCAACGATTGACGAACGCGGCGAGGTTCCCGATGACGCCTCGCCAGCGTTGGCCGAGGCGCGGGCGCGGATTCGCACGATCCAGAACCGGCTGGAGCAGCAGCTCGAGCGCACGCTGCGGCACGCGGTCGCGGATGGGATCGCGCAGGAATCGCTGATTACGGAGCGTGATGGTCGGTACGTGATCCCGATCAAGGCCGAGTCGCGCGGAGCGCTGCCGAGCGTGGTGCATGACGTGTCGGCGTCGGGTGCGACGCTGTTTGTGGAGCCGCTCGCGGTGGTCGAGCTGGGCAACCGGCTGCGGGAGGCGCACCGCGAGGAAGAGCGCGAAGTGGAGCGCATCCTGCGCGCGCTGTGCGCTGCGATCGGCGGAGAGGCGGGCGCGATCCGCGCGGCGATCCGCTGCATCTCTGCCATCGATCTGGCGCAGGCCAAGGCGCGGCTGGGCGCGGAGCTGGATGCGCCGCTGCCGTCGTCAGATGACTCGCTGGCGTGGATTGGCGGGGACGAGGGCGATTTGGTCTTGCATTCGGCGCGACATCCGCTGTTGACGGGCGATGTGGTGCCGATTTCGACGCAGCTGACCGCGGAGTCACGCTGCGTGTTGATTACGGGTCCAAACACCGGCGGCAAGACGGTCGCGCTGAAGACGGCCGGGCTGCTCTGCTTGATGGCTCAGGCAGGACTGCCGATTCCCGCCGAGACCGGGTCTCGGCTGCCCGTGTTCGAGGACATCTTCGCGGACATCGGGGACGAGCAGTCGATTGAGCAGTCGTTGTCGACGTTTTCGGCGCACATGACGAACATGGTGCGGATCATTGAGTCGGCTGGTCCTCGCACGCTGGTCTTGCTCGATGAGTTGGGCGCGGGCACTGATCCTGCGGAAGGTGCGGCGCTCGCGCGGGCGTTGCTGCAGGAGTTCCTGGAGGCTGACTGCATGGTGGTGGCGACGACCCACCATGGCGAGCTGAAGGTCTTTGCCCATGCGACGGAGGGCATCGTCAATGCGTCGGCGGAGTTTGATGCGGTGTCGCTGCAGCCGACCTACCGACTCTTGATGGGGACGCCGGGCCGCTCGAATGCGCTGGCGATCGCGCAGCGTCTGGGCATGCCGGCGCGAGTGATCGGTCGGGCACGTGACGGCGCCAGCACGGATGCGGCGACGATGGAGCAGCTGCTGGGTGAGCTTCAGCGGGAGCGCGATGCGTTGCAGGAGCAGGTGCGCGCGGAGAAGATCGCGCGGGACGAGGCGGAGCAGATTCGCGAGCAGTTGGCGGCGCGGCGTGAGGATGCGGAAGCGGAGCGGGATGCGATGTTGGCGCGGACTGAGCGGCTGATGGAGGACGAGTTGGCGGCGCTGCGCCGCGAGTCGCGCAAGACGCTGAAGCAGCTGGAGCAGCAACGATCCCGCGAGCGCGCGGCCGAGATCGTGGATGAGCGATCGTCGAAGGAGCGACAGCGTCTGGAGCGCGTCCGCCGCGAACGCACGCAGCAACGTCGGCGGCGCGAGGCGGAGCGCGCCGACGCGCCGGAAGTTGATGCGACGCAGCTGCAAGCGGGCGACTTCGTGTACCTACGTGGGCTGCAGGAACCGGGAGAGGTGCTGTCGGCGGCGCGCAACGGATCGTTGGAGGTGCAGCTGGGCACGCTGAAGACTCGGGTGCGAGTGGAGCAGATTGAGCGTCTGGCGCCGGCGGTCGCTCGCAGAGCGGATGACGGAGTCGGGCGGCGGACGAGCACTTCAGTCGTTAGCGTGCCTCGTCCGCCGGTTGATCCTGGATCGAAGATCGATCTGCGCGGGCGGGTGACGGATGAGGCGCTGCCGATGGTCGACTCGTTCCTCGACCTGGCGTATCGGGCCGGTCAGACGCGGCTGGAGGTGGTGCATGGCAAGGGCACGGGCGCGCTGCGTCGGGCGGTGCGGGAGATGCTGCGGACGCATCCGTTGGTGACGAACTTCGAGAGCGCCGAGCCGAAGCAGGGTGGCGACGGCGTCACGATTGTCCGGATGGTGGGATAGCGCGATGGTGCTGAGACGGATTGCTGAGGCGATTGATCGGCGCCCGAACACGTTTCGGGTCAGACGCAGCATCCTGCAGATTGCCGCAGATGATTTCGTGTCTCAGCTACCGAAGAAGAAGGGACGAACGGGTGCCTGGGGGGTCAGCGGTTGGGACGTCAGCAACGTCGCACGTCCGGCATTCTGGGCGATGGCGCTGCTCAGCAGCCGCCGTGAACGCTACACGATGCGGCTGCTTGGACAGGTGCATCAGGATCAGGCGGCGGTCCAACCGTACGTGCAGGAGAAGCGAGCGGCCGAGCAGGTTCTGCACAGCCTGGACGGCATTGAGCCTGATTCGTTGGTCGGCTTCGTCGACTCTGCGGTGATGCTGTTCCAACCGCCTGGAACGTCGGGCGCGCCGTTGGTGCCCAGCGATCAGGCGTCGGAGATTCTGAGATTGGCGCTGCTGCGCGGCGCGATGGTCGGCGAGCTTCGCCAGGACGATCTTCGCGAGGCGTGGGAGTTGGCGCATCCCGACCAGGTTGAGCGTCACGGAGCGGAAGTGGCCTGGAAGAAGGCGCAAGGGCGGGCCGAGATGCTCCTGCAGGGCTGGCAGGAAGTGCGCAGCGGACAGGGCCGCCGGCTGATCTGAGCGTTGACGGTCGTCCTAGTTCAGGCCGATCACGCTGTAGTTGCCGTCCAGGATTAGGCGAATCGAGACGAACAGTCCGACGATGGGGACCAGGATCCAGACGATGTTCGGGCCGATCACGTAGGCGTAGAGGTCGCGCGTGCCGATCTGGCTGTGGTCATGTGCGAAGAGGGCGATGACGAGATACAGGGAGGTGATGTAGGTCCATTGCCAGAAGATCATGACGCCGATGAGCCCCGCGGCGATCGCCGGCATGACGCCGCCGCAGAACGCGATGTACAACACGAGCGTCGAGGCGGGTGTCGCAATTCCGTTGGCGACGTCGACACTGAATCCGTACGTCCGGCGATTGCGGTAGGCGGAATCGAACAGGGAGTAGGAGGCCCACACGTCAGCCCAGATGGATGGCGACAGGCACCGTCTGAGGGGTACTTGGCTGGTCAGGAACTGCAGAGCGGCGGTGCGGCCGGTGTCTTGCTGTTTTTGGCGCCACTGCTCGGCGCGGGTCGACATCTCGTTCCTGCGGAGGAAGAGGCAGATTTCCCAGTAGCAGATGAGGAGATTGGTCGAAAAGAACAGGCTGAACAGGCAGAAGAGCCCGTCGAGGCCGCCGGTCAGGGAGTAACGGGCGCCGATGCCGGGGAGGGCCAGGATGGCGATCGCACAGACGGCAAGCACGCCAGCCGGCGCGCTCCATGGGCTCGGGTGATCGGGTGGGCTGCTCACGTTTTCAAGCTGCTCTCGCTGGCCGGATCGAGTGTGCATCATAGCTTTCGACTCGGCAGACCGGCCGCCGTTCCAGCCGTCTCCGGGAGGGAGATGGGGCAATCTCGACGGTATACGCGCAGGTCTGCAGAGGGGGAAGTCTCTGGCCTGCCGCGGATGGCGGGGCGTCTGACCATTTGCGTAACTGACAGCATCGGACTAATGTTGCCACACCTTCGCCGTGCGCAGATGTACGCAGTATGGGCGCGTAGACTGGAAGAGGCATGGCCTCAGAATCAGTAACCGGGAGCTCGGGAACATCGACACTGCCAGTGTTTGTGACTGGCGCCGCCGGTCATGTCGGGGCCAATCTGGTCCGCAGGTTGTTGGATGACGGTGTCCGTGTCCGCGTGCTGCTGAGGCGCGGGGAGAACAATGAATCGGTGGAGGGGCTCGACGTCGAGCGAGTCTACGGAGACATTCGCGACCTGAATGCGACACGGGAAGCGCTGGCGGGCTGCCACGGGGTGTATCACACCGCTGCAATGGTCTCGACGATCGACGGCGACGACGACCATCGACGAGATGTGTTTGAGAGCAATGTGATCGGTACCCGCAACGTGCTGCAAGCGGCGCGCGAGGCGGATGCGGGTCGGGTGGTGGTGACCGGGTCGTTCAGCGCGGTTGGCTACGACCTAGACAACACATCTGCACCGGGCCGCGAGTCGATGCCGTTCTATTCGATGGAACGCACGATGCCGTACGAGCGGAGCAAGGCGCAGGTCGAGACCGAGTGTTGGCACGCGGCGGCGCGAGGTCAGGAAGTGGTGATCGCGACATCTTGCGCGGTGGTCGGCGGGAACGACTTCTTTCCGTCGCGCGTTGGCCGCACGCTCTGTGACTTCGCAAACGGCAAGCTCCACGCCTACATCGATGGTGGATTCGAATTTGTTGCAGCGCGAGATCTGGCGGAGGGCCATGTGCTCTGCATGGAACGCGGGCGGTCGGGCGAGAAGTACATCTTTAGCACCGAGTTTCAGACGATTTCCGATCTGCTGGATCTGTTCCAGGAAGTTTCGGGGGTGCGGCGGCCGCGTCGTCAGGTGCCGCTCGGCATCATGCTTGTGACGGCGGAGATTTCGAGCTATCTGCTGAGCCGATTCTGGCCCAGCTATCCGCAGCGCTTTACGCCTGGCGCGATCCGTCTGTTGCAGCAACGCCGGCACGCAGACACGAGCAAGGCGAAGGAAGAGCTGGGATTCCAGCCCACAACGATCCGCGCTGCGGTACGAGAGGCGTACGCGTTTCACTATCACCGCAACGCGATCACGAACACTCGCGCGAAACGCCCTGAGTTGGCGGGAGTCAATGGTGCCTGAGATGAGCGCTGCGATGGAAGCAACCGCGTCCGGTCCGCCCGAGTATGCGGCCGCCGACAGTCTGCGCCAACGGGCGCGTTCGGTTGGCATGAACCCGGACTATTGGTACGCCGTCGAGGAAGTTCGCCGTGTCGAGCCTGGCACGGTGACCGAGGTGGTGTTCTGGAAGCAATCGATCGCTCTGTATCGCTCTGAAGACGGTTCCTTCCACGCGATCGAGAACCGTTGCCTGCACCGTCAGATCAAGTTGTCGCTGGGTGAGGTGGAGGGATGCCGTCTGGTCTGCGGCTACCACGGCTGGGAGTACGACGAGGACGGGCAGGTGGTCGGCGTTCCGGATCTGTTCGGCCGCACGGAGGTGCCCAGGCTGTCAGTGCGGAGCTATCCGGTGCAGGTGCGCTATGGGCTGGTCTGGATTTTTCCGGGTGATCCTGCCATGGCAGAGGAGCGTCAGATTCCGGAGATTCCGGAGTTGGAGGGTCCGGGGCGGTGGGCATGCGTGCCGCTGAGATTCGATCTCGCCGCCCACCATTCGATCATCATCGACAACGTCAGTGACTTTTCGCACGCGTATCTGCATCGTCAGTATCGACCGTTTGACGGCGCGACGCTGACTCGTCATGAGACGATCGGCGACAACGTGCATCTCGGTTATGAGACGCGGGTTGGGCGTGGGCGGATTTCGGGGCTCTTCGTCGACCATGAGCGTCTCAACACCAACCACATGGAGCTCTGTTACGAGTATCCGTACCAGCGATCGAACACGGACGACGAGATCAAGCACTGGTTGTTCGTGTTGCCGATTGATGAGCGGACGACTCGCACGTTCTTTCTGTTTTACTTCAGGTCGCTGAAGATTCCGATGCTGCCGATACGCATTCCGCGCTGGGCGATGACGACGGTGTTGCGCCTGGCCAACCGGATGTTGATCGGTCCGTTGCTGTCGCAGGATCGTTGGGCGGTGGAGGCGGAGCAAACGGGCTACGAGCAGAACTGGGATGCGCCGCCGATCGAGGTGAACCCGGTGGTTCGGTCGTTCCAGCAGGTGACGATTCGCAAGTGGCAAGAGCACCTGGACCGAGAGACCGCCGCGACGTCGAGCGATGCCTGACTTGCCTTCAGCCTGGACATCCGTATCCGGCGCGCACTTGCTGGAGGCTACGGCGATCTTTCTTGGCTTTGTGGCTGTGTTGCTGTTGGGATCGAGGTGGTTGCCGGGACGCGAAGAGACGGGTGGTCCGGATCTCGATGGGGTCACTCGTACGTATCGGCTCAACGGCCTCCCGTTGTTTCTCGTCGTCCTCCTGCTGGCGGTGCTGGGCGATGTGTTCGGTGTGATGTCGCTGTCCGTGTTGCACACGCACTTTGCCGAGCTGTTCATCGTCGCCAACATCTTCGCCTTTGGACTGACGGCGGTGCTGTACTATCAGGCGGCCCGGCGGGGGAGTGAGACGCCGGGTTCCTGGCGCGGCCTGTTCTTCGGACGTCAGTCGAACCCAAGCTGGCTGGGCGTTGACGTGAAACTGTTCAGCTATCGGCCGTCTCTGATCGCGCTGGCACTGTTCAATGTGTCGTTTGCGGCGGTGCAGATTGACACGCACGGCCAGCTGACGCTGCGGATGGCGCTGTATCAGACGTTCACGTTGATATACGTCTTGAATTACTTTCAGTTCGAGTACGGCATGATTTACACGTGGGATATCGTGTCGGAGCGCTTTGGCTGGATGTTAGCGTGGGGAGATTACGTGCTGGTGCCGTTCTTCTACTGCCTGGCGGGCTGGTGGCTGCTGGATGGCGAGGATTCGATTCCTGTGTACGCGGCGGCGGCGCTCTGTGCGCTGTTTGTGGTCGGCTTCTGCATGTTCCGTGGCGCGAATGAGCAGAAGCATCGGTTCAAACAGAATCCCGAGGTCTCAATCTGGCGGCAGCCTGCTGAGACCTTGGACGGACGGCTGCTGGTGTCGGGGTTCTGGGGCGTCGGCCGACACTTGAATTACACCGGCGAGGTCTGCGTGTACTTCGCATTCGCGCTGACAACGGGGTTCACGTCGTGGGTACCGTTCATCTTGCCCGTCTGGTTGACGGCGTTGTTGTGGCATCGCTCGAGGCGCGACGATCGACGCTGCCGCACGAAGTACGGCGAGCTCTGGGAGCGCTATACCGAGCGAGTGCCGTACGCCCTGATTCCGGGCATCTACTAGAATGTCGCGATGAGGACTGCAAGGAGCGCACAGATGGTTCAGCTTCGCAGCAGACCGACTGGATCAGACGAGCACGAGTCGATTCCGAGGCTGGGTGGCGGTGCGCCGCTGATTGGCCACTTGTGGGAGTTCCAACGCGATCCTGTGGCGCTGTTGAGCGCGGGCGCGCGTCAGCTGGGCGATCTGTTTCAGTTTCAGCTTGGTCCGCGCCAGTTTGTGCTGTTCTGCGGGCCGGAGGCTCATGATGCCTTCTTCAGCGCGCCGGAGGATCAGCTGAACGCGAAGGCGGTTTATCAGTTCACGGTTCCGATCTTTGGCCGAGGCGTGGCGTACGACGTGGCACCGTCGATCATGGATGAGCAGCTCGGGTTTCTGTATCCGGCGCTGCGCGAAGCGGCGATGCAACAGTTCGCGCAGATTATGTTCGAAGAGGTGACACTGCTTGCGGACTCCCTGGGCGACGCAGGAGTGATCGATCTGCCGGTTGTGATGAACGAGTTGACGATCAACATCGCC
>JAJEBU010000076.1 GCA_022822375.1 Dehalococcoidia bacterium | reverse complement strand
GGAGACCAGGGCCATCGCGGACGCCTCGAGGCGGCCTGAGGCGAAGGAAGGCATCCAGGCGTTCTTCGAGAAGCGGGACCCGTCGTTTCGATGAGTTGGAGGGCACCGAGCGGGTTTCTGCCCCTGTCTCTTCCATCCCCTGCGTCATGCAGGGGTCCCCGTGTCGGGGCACGGGGACACGCAGTTGCGGGGCACGGGGACACGCAGTTACAGGGCACCGAGCGGGTCCCGGCATCAAAGCAGGGACTGGGAGCTGTGCGATGAGGCGTCGACATGACTGATGCTGCCGATCCGTTGATGGCATTTCTGCTGGACGAGCTGGCTCGGATGGAGCTGGAAGCGGGCTTTCGCGCCCGGCTGGCGATTCCGACGGTGCTTGAGACGCCGGCGGCGGATTGGCGCACCGTTCGCTGGTCGTTTCGATTTACGAATCAGCAGGTGGAGCGGTCACGGCGCTATGTGTGGTCGCTGCCTCGGGAGCGGATGACCGAAGCGCTGGACGGTCGGATGGCGGCCCTCGAGCAGGAAGCGGCGGCGCAGGCGGCCGCGGACCCGCGCGTGCCCCGCTCGGCGTCGCTGGCGAGTCTGCTGATGGAGGTGCAGGAGGCAGCGATGGGCGCAGAGGTCTCCGTGTTGCCGCTCGCGGATGGCAGCCGCTTGGGCGTGCCGCACGACGCCTGGGCGCTGTCCCTGCCCGTCTCAGCCACCGAGCGGGACGTGTCCTACCGCGTGGCACTCAGCATCTATTCGATCAAGGAATCGGTGCGCGTGGGACCGCTGCGTCTGTTGCGCCCTGATGCCTGCCGGTTGTTGCCCGCCGATGCCTAGTGGCGGCGTGGTGAACCTGTTACGTTCCACCTGAACCGAGAGTGTTCCTGGAAAGGTGTGCGAGATGAAAGCCGTTGTGATGGAAGCCGTCCGCCAGCCATTGGTGGTGCGAGAGTTCCCCGATCCGCAGATTGGACCCAAAGACGCGCTGGTGCGAGTCGAGGCGTGCGGCGTCTGTCGCTCGGACTGGCATCTGTGGCAGGGCGACCTGTCGTGGGTCGGCTTCGAGCTGCCGATTCCGTGCGTGCTCGGGCATGAATGGGCGGGCACGGTCGAGGCGGTCGGCTCGGATGTCGAATACATTCGGCCCGGCATGCGCGTGCTGACGCCGTTCCACAACGGCTGTGGCAACTGCGACCTCTGCCGCAACGGTCTGCCCAACATCTGCGACACCCAGGGCGGGTTCGCGGGCGGATTCGCCCAGAAGGCGGCGATCTACAACGCCGACTTCAACGCCATCCCGCTGCCCGACAACGTCTCGTTCGAGGCCGGCGCGGCGATGGGCTGCCGCTTCATGACGTCCTACCACGGCGTCGCCGATCGCGGCGAGGTATCCGGCGGCGACTGGGTCGTGGTCAACGGCTGCGGCGGGATTGGTCTGTCGGCGATTCAGGTGGCGTCCTCGCTGGGCGCGCAGGTGATCGCGGTCGACCTCGAGGAGGGCAAGCTCTCGAAGGCCCGCGCCGAGGGTGCATTGGAAACAATCAACGCCGCTGAAGACGACGTGCCAACGAGGGTGAAAGAGATCACCGACGGCGGCGCCAACGTCTCGGTCGACGCGCTCGGCATCCGCGCGACGATGCTGAACTCGGTCAACTCGCTGCGCAAGGGCGGCGTGCACGTGCAGATCGGGATCACGTCAGCCGAGGAAGCGGGCGAGGTCGGCCTGCCGATCGACCTGATCACCATGTCCGAGATCGAGTTCCGCGGCTCGCTGGGTCTGCCCAACCAGAACTACCCCTCGATGCTGAACATGGTGGCCTCGGGCAAGCTGCATCCGGAGTCGATCGTGACTGACAGGATCTCGCTGGACCAGGTGCCCGACGTGGTGGACTCGATGACGACCTTCCAGACGACGGGGTTCGTGACGATCACGGACTTTGCCTGAGCCGACCATGTCAAACGCCTGCCTCCACTGCGGATGGAGCGGCGAGCGGCGATACTGCCCGGCTTGCGGCGCCGCTCTGTGGTCGCCCGACACCGACGACGGTGCGGGCCAGTGCACCGTCGTGCTCAGCTTCGACGTCGACGGCTCGTCGGGCATGATCAACCGCAATCCGCAGATTGAGCATCTGCCGTCAGCGCGGTCGTTCGGCGACTATGGTCCGATGGTCGCGGTGCCACACATCGTCTCAGCGCTGGCGCGCGCTGGTGTGTCGGCGTCCTTCTACGTGCCCGGCTGGGTCGCGGAGCGCTGGCCGGCGAGCGTCGAGCAGATCGCGTCGGGCGGGCACGAGATTGGCCATCACGGCTATCTGCACGAGCCGCCCGCGACGCTCTCTGCGGAAGAGGAGGCCGAGGTGCTCGATCGCGGGATTGAGATCTTGGGCGCCATGACCGGTGAGACCGTTGCGGGATACCGTTCGCCGTCGTGGGAGTTGAGCGATGTCTCGCTGGAGCTGATGGCTCAGCGAGGATTTCGCTACGACTCGTCGCTGATGGGCTCCGACGCGCCCTACTGGGTCTCGGCCGGCGAGAGCGCGCTGGTCGAGCTGCCCATCCACTGGGCGCTCGACGACTATCCGTACTTCGTCTTCGCGCCGACGGACGGTCGGCGGTTGCAGGCCGCGCCTGAGCACGTCGAGTCGACGTGGCGCGACGCCTTCGACGAGATTCGTCGTCGCGGCGGCGTCTTCACGCTGACGATGCACCCATACATCATCGG
>JAJEBU010000105.1 GCA_022822375.1 Dehalococcoidia bacterium | reverse complement strand
CTAGGGCCTGTTCACATTTCGCCGCAGATGTGTCAGAGTGAGGTGACGTGGCGGCGGGCCTGGTGACCAGATGAGACTGACTGATGCACAATACGAGCGGGTCGCGCCGCTGTTGCCGATACCGCGCGGCAAGTTGAGGGTGCCCCAGCGCCAGGTGCTGGACGCGCTGTTCTACATGGCCAAGGAGGGCTGCACCTGGCGGGCGTTGCCGGCTGAGTTCGGCCCCTGGCACACGATCTACATGCAGCTCAGTCGCTGGGCCAAAGCGGGCGTCTTGGCGCGCGTGGTGAACGAGTTGCAGCGCGACCAATTGGCCGCGCTGGAGTTGAACGTGCTCTGCCTGGACAGCACGATCATCAGTCTGCACGCGGACGGGACTGGCGCCCTCAGAAAAAGGGGCGCCAAGCGATCGGCCGTTCGCGGGGCGGGCTGAGCACGAAGCTGCACGCGCTGGTCGCCAGCGACCGCACCGCGCTGAGCATCGAACTCACACCTGGTCAGGCGGGCGACGGGCCCGCTGGGCGCGAGTTCCTGCGCCGGCTCGGTCCCGTCTCGGGCGAGCCAGCCCTGGTCATGGACCGCGCCTACCACGGCGACCAGACCCGACAGCTGGCGCGCGAGCTGGGCTACCGCCCGGTCGTCCCACCGCCCAGTTCCCGCAATCCGTCCTGGTCCTACGACCGCACCCTCTACCGCCGACGTAACGAGGTCGAGCGCTTCTTCTGCCGACTCAAACGCTTTCGCCGCGCCAATGTCCGATACGACAAGCTCGACGTCATCTACCTCAGCTTCGTTCACCTCGCCATGATCTGGGACGCGCTCCAGTTACTGTGAACAGGCCCTGGCCGCATTGCGCCGCTAGACGCCGGCGCTGAAGACCTCGGCGCCGGACGTCGAAAAGACATCGAAGTCCAGCTCGGATTCCGTGCGACGGTAGCAGGCGGCGGCGCCGATCATCGCGGCGTTGTCCGTGCAGAGTCGCGGCGGCGGGACGCGCAACGGCAGGCCGACCGCTGCGCAGCGCTCGGTGAGCGCCGCCTTGAGTGCGCCGTTGGCGGCCACGCCACCGGCGACGATCACGCAGCCGGCTCCCAGCCCGGCCGCGGCCTGCGCGGTCTTCTCGGCCAGCACGTCCACGACCGACTCCTGGAAGCGGGCGGCCATCGCGGGGACATCCAGGGGCGGCCCGCCGCTGGACTGGGCCTGCTCAATCTGGCGGACGCGGTTGAGCACCGCCGTCTTCAGGCCGGAGAAGGAGAAGTCGTGGGTACCCGGCAGCCAGGCGCGGGGCAGGGGCGGCAGCGCCGCGATCCGCTCGGGCGAGGCGTCGCGGGCCGCCCGCTCGATCTCTGGGCCGCCTGGGAAGGGCAGTCCGAGCAGCCGCGCGACCTTGTCGAACGCCTCGCCGGCCGCGTCGTCGCGCGTCTGTCCGATCCGCTCGACGCGCTCGTGATCCTGCATCCAGAACAGCTCGGTGTGACCGCCCGAGACGACCAGCGCGACGAGCGGGAAGCTGGGCGGGGCGCCGTCCCATTCGTCACGGGCGTCGCGCAGCCAGTTGGCATAGAGGTGGCCGGCGATGTGGTGCACGGGGATCAGCGGCAAGCCGCGCGCCCAGGCCGCGGCCTTGGCCGCGTTGACGCCGACCAAGAGCGATCCGCCCAGGCCCGGTCCCTGCGTGACGGCGACCGCGTCCAGCTCGTCCCAGCCCAGCCCGGCCGTTTCGAGCGCGGCCTGCATGACGGGCGCCAGATTCTTGAGATGCTCGCGGCCGGCCACTTCGGGTACGACGCCGCCGTAGCGCGCGTGGATGCCGGCTTGCGAGGCCACGACCGAAGCCAGCACCTCCACGCCGTCCTCAATCACCGCGCCGGCGAACTCGTCGCAGGAGGATTCCAGAGCCAGTACTCGAAACGTCACGATCCACTCCAGTTCAACCACCACAGCCTACGCGCCGACACGGGAACCGTCTCGTCAGAGACCTGCGCGTCACGAGGCGTCTCAGCGAAGCCCGAAGTCTCGTCCCCCCCGCTCACGGATCCGCTCGGGCGGGATTCCAGACCAGCTGGAATGACGAGGGCGCGGTTGGAATGGCTAGGGCCGCCAGCAGCGGTTTCACTGGCCTGTTCTGTTCAGGTCAGGTGGCTTGCCAATCGAATCTACCAGCTGGTCTAGCGCCTTGTTGATGTCGATTTGGCCTTCAGCTCCCGCCCTAGCGCCTTCCGGCAACCAGCGATCGACCTCCTCCTACGTCTCAGCATTCAACAGAACAGTAGCTCCTAGATTGACAAGTACGAAGGTCTGAATACTCGGGCCCTGCATTGACCCAAACTCGCCGATCTGGAGGGTGGTGCCCGTGGGGGCAGTCATCAGACGGTCATAGACGCGGTGGGTCTCGCCTCCCCGCATCTGATGATTAACGTCACCGACGGTGAGGAGCACGTAGAACTCGGTAGACGCCTGAGCGGTGCCGCCGTTGGCGTCCGTGACGGTCGCGTTCACCGTCTTCCAGCCCGAATCGACCATGGGGTCAGCGTCGTACATCCGACCGTAGCGCTCCCATGAGAAGTCGGTGCCGACGGATGCGTCTGCGCAGCCGACCTGCGCAGTGCCGGAGGAGCCAACTTAGTCGCGGTGTTCGTCTCGAGTCTCATGGTCGATGACCAACGTGTACGGGGCCTGGCCGCCTTGTACGTTCCAACGCACCGGAACCGTCGGCACGCGAGCGAGCCCTATGGTTCGCTGCGGGCTGGCAGACGGCCGCTGAGCAACTGATCGGGCAGCGCGTAGATGATCTGACCGCTGGCTTCGTCGACGTGCGCGCCGCGCAGGTCCTCGAGCTGCGGCGATTGGATCAGGCTGACGGCGTTGCCGTCGGGTCCGATCGCGATCAGCCGGCCCTGCGCGCGGTCGACGACGTAGATCAAGCCGGACTGTGCGCCCAGCGAGAGTGATGCGGGGCTGACCAGGCTGCCCGTCAGGCCGGCGGCGAGGGCGCGCTCGCCGCTGCTCCCGTAGCGGCGCAGGCGGCCATCGGTGGCGGCGACGACGAACTCGACCTCGCCGTTGGCCGTGACGACGGCGCGAAACTCGTTCGCCTCGAGCAGGTCGGTGCGTCCGACGGCGAGGATTGGCGGGGCCAACTCGGCGCCGCCCGGCTTGACGGCGAAGCGCCAGATCGCGCCGCCCGCACCGTCCAGTAGGTAGATGCCGCCGGCCGTCGCGGCCACCGCGTCTGCCGATCCCAGACGCAGCAGATCGGGCACGGGGATGAGCAACACCCCATCCGCTGTCCAGCGGAAGAGCCGCGCGTTGGCGTCGAGGATCCAGAGCGCCGGGTCGACGGCGCCGACCGTCTCGGCCGCGGACTGCCAGGCGATGGAGATCGGGCGGCCGGCGCGCAGCTCGGCGTCCAGACCGAGCAGCTCTCCCTCGAGGAAGATGACCGAGACCGCGCCGTCGGCGTCGAGATGAAAGACCCGTCCGCCGGCATCGTCGAGCACGAACGCGCCCGTCGCTGTATCGCCGCCGACGACCGCGCCCAGGGCGATCGCCGGCCCGTAGGACGAGAGGTCAGCGGCGGGCGTCAGCTCGCCCGGCGCCTGGACGAGGCTGAGTTCGGCCAGCGCCGCCTCAATCTCGTCGCGCAGCTGCAGCGCGTCTGGGGCGAGCGGGTTGAGAACCAGCGCCGCGGCCACCTCCGTGCGCGCGTCCTCCAGCGCGAGCCGTGCGGCATCGGTCTCGAGCGCCAGCTGCGCAGCCGCCACGCTGTTGCGGGCGCGCTCGATCTGGGCGGACAGTTCGTCGGCTTCAGACTCCAGCAGTGCCGGACCCAGCAGCACGGCCGCGACCGCGGCCAACACGACGAGCATCGAGGCCAGCAACAGCCCGGCCCGCCGTGCCGCTGTTCCGCGCCCGCGCGCCGAGCTGCCCCGACGCCCGCCGGTCATCGCGATCGGGGGCGGATCGGCGACCGGTGTGTCCCAGCGCTCGCGCAGGAAGGGCAGCGCCGCGGCCAGCTCGAAGATCGGCTCCTTGGCGGGCGCCGGCGCGGCGACGGCTGCTGCAATCGGCGGCGAGAGCGTCGTGACCCGCTCCATGCCGCGCTGCGCAAAGGGATTGACCGGCCAGTCCAGCGGTGCGATCACGGCCGCGTCCGCGGTCCAATCGACCAGTGGCCGCGGCGTCGGCCGTCGGTCGGTCAGTTCGGAGACGCTGGACAGCCAACCTCGCCGCTCGGATTCAGGCGGCTCGCCCGCCCGTTGCTCCTGAGCCGGTTCCTGAGCCTGTTCCTGAGCGTGGTCTTGGACGCGATCCTGATCGCCGGGCGCGTCCTCAACCTCCGCTGTCGTCGCGTCCGCAGTCGTCGCGTCCGATGGCTGAGGGTCCTGTGACGCTGGAGGATCGTGCGGCTCCGACGCTCCCATGACGACGGCCAACACCGCGGCATCGCGCAGCTGCAGGAGCGCGGGATAGAGTTCGCGCAGCGCATCCGGCGCGCTCAGGCGGCTGAACATGACACGGCGCTCCGCGTCGAGCAGGGCGGCCGCGTTGGAGGTCAGCAGCAGCGCCCAACCACCGGGAGATTGCTGTTCGACCGCTTGATCGACACCGTCAACGGCGGACGCAAACGTCAGCGTCAGCGGCTCATCCGCGCCGACCGCGGCTGGTGCGATCACGCCGGCCGATGCCGTGTGTACCTGGAGCGTCATGCGGCGCAAGCCGCCGATCCCCGCGCCGCCGGCCAGCAGCGCCGCAGCTGGACCGGCCTGAGCCAGGATCGCCGTCCCGTCTTCCCGCTGGATCAGACAGGAGAGCCCGTAGGCCGCCCGATCGGCCGGCAGGCGTTGCTGATTCCAACCGCGCAGCTCCTGGTGGGCGGTCTCGACCGCGTCACGTAGCGCGCCCGTCAGCGAGCGTTCGGTCGGATCGAAGAGCGTGACCACGCGTTGCACAAACTGATCGATGAAGGGTTCCGCTCCATCGGATGCCGGTTCGGCCAGGATGGCCAGGCGGACGAGCCGGCCGACCCGGTCGAGCGTCTCCGCCACGCCGAGCTGGGGCGCATCCTCGACCGCGCGACGAGCCGCGATCCGCAGCTGGTAGCTCCACTGATCGGCCGGCATGCCGTGCGCGGCTCCGCCCTCCGCATCGCTGCTCATGCGCATGCCTCCTGCGTGCAGCCCCCCGCCGACGCCGCATTCATCGTAGCTGCGTTGCCGCGACCTGCGTGTCGCGGCATGTGTCGTAGCGGCCTGCGTGTCGCGCTGGACTGAGCCGCCTGGCGTCCGCGCGTATACTGCTATCTCAGCGAACTGAACTGTTTGAGCGATGGCTGACTCCAGCTCGACATCCTCTGCCGCGAGTGCGTCCGGCGTGGACGCGATCAGCGGCTCGCAGGCGGGCATCCGCCGCGAGCTGCGCCGCCGCATGGCCGACGAAGCAATGGCCGCCGCCGCCGACCAGGTCGAGGCGCTGTTGCGCGAAGCCGCGCTCGAACTGCGCCCGTTCCCGCCCTTCCCCGGCGCGTTCTTCACGATGGGTGTCGAGGTCGAGCCGGACGGCGTGCTGAACAATGAGATTGGCTGCGTGATCGTGACCGAAGCGGGCGACCTGCGTGAGCTGCAGCTCTCGTTCGACGACGAGGGACCGGCTGCGCTGCTCGGCGCCAACGATCCGATCTCGATGCGCGACGAAACGCTGGTCGAACTGGAACAGCTCTCCGCTCGCGACCGGCTCACGCTGGCCCTCAACGGCCTCGACGCCGTGAGCCGCCTGCTCGAATCGGCCGACTGACCACCCGCTGCACCGTCGGCGCGAGCGCGCCGCTGCACAGAGGAGATCGCCTTGCAACTCATCGCCACTGTCCTGCGTATCTTCCTGCCTTGGGCGGCCATCGTCTGGCTGTACCGCACGTTGCAGTCGCAGCAACGGCTGGAGCGCGAACTGACCGAAGAACGGATCGATCACCTAGAACTGCAGCTGAGCAACGAACGCTCGCGGCGCGAACAGGCCGAGCTGATGGCCCGCCAGATTGCGCAGGCCTCCGGCACGGACGCGCCAGCAGCGCCGATGGCGCCGCCAGCACCCCGTCCCGCACCGCCGCCGATGCCGATGCCGCCCGCTGTGGCAGCGCCGATCCCACCCGCACCGCCGGCGCCTCCCGCGCCAGCACCGGTGTCCGCGCCAGTGGCCGCTCCGCCTCGGCCCACGCCCGCGATGCCGCCGATCGAGCACGTTGAACACGTTGAGCCAGCCGCATCTACCGCACCGTCGGCACCTGCCGCACCGTCGGCACCTGCCGCACCTGCCGCGATCGAGCCGCCGCCAGCACCCCCTGCGCCGCAGGAAGCGCCGCCGGCTCCAGCGCTGGACGCTCCGCCGCCGGCCCCCGAGTCTGCGCCGACGATCCCCGCGGAGCGCAGCGCCGCATCCCACTTGGACGAAGGCAACGCCTACTTCAGCGCCGGCAGCTACGACGCCGCCGTCGGCCAGTACGCCCGTGCGATCGAGCTCGACGCCAACTCGGCTGCCGCCTACTACAACCGCGCGAACGCACTCGTCCGCCTGGACCGCAGCGAAGACGCGGCGTCCGACTACGAGCGCGCGATCGAGCTGGCGCCCGACGATCCCGACATCTACGTCAACCGCGGCCTGCTGCGTCTGTTCGGCCGCGACTTCGACACGGCCGAAGGCGATTTCCGCCACGCGCTCCGGCTGCGCCCCGACGACGGCGCGGCCCACACGAACCTTGGCCTGACGCTGCTCTACGAGGATCGCGCGCAAGAAGCGCTGCAGTCATTCCAGGAAGCGGTCCGGCTCGAGCCCGATCAGCCCGGCGCCCACTACGGACTAGCCAGCGCCGCCGCCAAGCTGAACGATGCCGACCGCGCCGTCGCCAGCCTCCGCCAGGCGACCGCTCTCAATCCGCGTTACGCCGAGGCGGCCAGGACCGACGACCACTTCGACACCATGCGAGGCAACGCCGAGTTCGAGTCGCTGGTCAATCCAGGCGGCTAAGCAGGCGGCTAGGGCAGGCGGATGTAGCCCGAGCGGCCGCCGTCTTTCTCTCGCAGCCGCACGGCGTCGATCTGCATCCCGCGATCGACCGCTTTGGCCATGTCGTAGACGGTCAGCGCTGCGACGGAGACGGCTGTCAACGCTTCCATCTCGACGCCAGTCTTGCCCGAGCAGCGCACCTCAGCGCGAATCTGGACGGATGGCGGCTGATCGAGCAGCGACAGCTCGACCTTGACCTGAGAGAGCATCAGTGGATGGCAGAGCGGGATCAGATCGTGCGTGCGTTTGGCGGCCATCACGCCGGCGATCTCGGCGGTCGTGAGGACATCGCCCTTCTTGAGCGCTGAATCACGAATCAGCTGCAGCGTGTCGGGCTGCATGAGGACGCGGCCTTCGGCGACGGCGCGACGCTCACTGACGTCCTTGTCTCCGACGTCGACCATGCGGGCGCGGCCCTGCTCGTCGAGGTGGCTCAGCTGGTCTTGGGGAGGGTCGTCAGCCGCCAATGTGGGACATTTCTACCCGACCGCCGCGCAGACGCTCGAGGTCGTCGGTGTGTGCGGCGCGCAGCTCGGAGTAGCGGTCCTCGCGCTCAGTCCAGATGCCCTGGATGCGCGCCGAGAGCTCCGTGTCGGAGGCGCCGTCTCGCAACGGACCGCGCAGGTCGTGACCGACCGACGCGAACAGGCAGGTGTACAGCGAGCCTTCGGCGGACAGGCGGGCGCGGGTGCAATCGCCGCAGAACGGCTCGGTGACCGAGGTGATCACCCCAATCTCGCCAGAGCCGTCGGTCCAGCGCCAACGCTTGGCGACCTCACCGTCGTACGCCGCGGCGACCGGATCGAGGCCCTCGACCGCTGAGAGACGCTCGATGATCTCTCTCGCGGGGACGACTTCGTCCAGTTTCCAGCCATTGGTCGAGCCGACATCCATGTACTCGATGAAGCGCACGATGTGGCCGGTGCCGCGGAAGTATCGAGCCATGTCGACGATGCCCGCGTCGTTGACGCCGCGCTTGACGACGGCGTTGATCTTGATTGGTCCCAGCCCGGCCGAGGCGGCCGCATCGATGCCTTCGAGCACGCGCTCGGGCGGAAACTCGACGCCGTTCATCTCGCGGCAGATGTCGGGGTCGACCGAGTCGAGACTGACCGTGATCCGATCCAGCCCGGCCGATTTGAGATCGTCCGCCAGCGAGACCAGCCTCGAGCCATTCGTGGTCAGGGCGAGGTCGACGTCGGGCAGGGTGTCGCGCAGCATTCGCACGAGCATCGGGAGTTCGGCTCGCACCGTGGGCTCGCCTCCGGTGAGTCGGAGCTTGCGCAGACCGAGCTGTCCGAAGATGGCGGCCAAGCGCACAATCTCCTCGAAGCTCAAGATCGCCGAGCGGGGCAGAAACTGGTAGTCCGGTCCGAATATCTCTTTGGGCATGCAGTACGGGCAGCGGAAGTTACAACGGTCGGTGACCGAGACGCGCAAGTCGGCGAAGCGGCGTCCGAGCCGGTCGACAGGAATCAGCGGGACGGCGTCAGTGGTCACGATCATGCATCCAGCGTGCGAGCCATCGCGTCGAGCGCCCAGGCGGCATTGGCCAATGCGCGGGCGCGGTGCGACAGCTGGTTCTTCTCCGACACGTCCAACTCGGCCATGCGCCGACCGTCAGGTAGCGCAAAGATCGGGTCGTAGCCGAAACCGCGCTCGCCGCGCTCGTTCATCGCGATCGTTCCTTCCACCACGCCCTCGCCGAGCCGCACGTTGGTCGTGTAGGGAAATGCCAGAGCGACCACGCAGCGAAAGCGCGCGGTTCGCTCGGCTTCCGGAGTCTGAGCCAGCGCCGCGAGCAGCTTGGCGCGGTTAGCCGCATCATCCGATGCCTCTCCAGCATATCGAGCGCTGTAGAGGCCTGGCGCACCGTCGAGCGCATCGACCTCGATGCCTGAGTCATCGGCGAGCGCCGGCAGCTGGGCCGCGTTGGCGTACGAGCGCGCTTTGCGACCGGCGTTCTCGGCGTATGTCTCACCGTCCTCCACGACGGTGAAGTCCGCCAACCCGACATCAGCAGGGGCGACGAGTTCCCAGTCGGAGTCCACGTGGGCGTCAAACAACGCACGGAATTCGCGGATTTTGCCCGCGTTGCCCGTCGCGATCAGGAGACGATGCGGCACTAGCCCGAGTACTCACCCTTGCGCGCCGCCGAGGTGAGGCGAGCGCGCTCCTGGAAGGCGGCCTGGGCGGCGGCCACGTTCTCCGGCTGGCCCGCCCAGACGGACAGCGGTGTCGCCTGCAGGCCGCGACCGTAGGAGAAGCTCAGCTCCCACGGCGCCGATGCGTTGCCGGCGGCCGCCCGGTTGATCGCGTTGAGGTTGACGGTCGCCTCCTCGTCCGACTGTCCACCGGAAAGGAAGACGCAGCCGGGCACCGACGCTGGCACGGTGTCGGCGAAGACGGCGATGGTCGCGGCCGCGACCTCGTCGGCGGAGGCGCGCTGCGCGGCGCTCTTGCCCGAGAGCACCATGTTCGGCTTGAGCAGCGTGCCGGCCAGGTCGACCTGCTGCGTCGCGAGGGCGGCGTAGGTGGCGCGCAGCGCTCGGTCGGTCGCTGCGGCGCAGGCGTCAATGTCGTGGTCGCCGTCCATCAGCACCTCTGGTTCGACGATCGGGACCAGCCCTGCCTCTTGCGAGAGCGCGGCGAAGCGGGCCAGCGCGTGCGCATTGACGTCGAGGCAGTAGTCGGTCGGTCGACCGTCGGCGATGTCAATCACGGCGCGCCACTTGGTAAATCGCGCGCCCTGCTCGCGGTAGAGCTCGAGCCGCTCGCGCATCCCGTCGAGGCCTTCGGTGACCTTCTCGTCAGGCGAGCCGGCGAGGTCCTTCGCGCCCTTGTCCACCTTGACCCCGGGAATGACGCCGTTCGAGGTCAACACGTCGACCATCGAGCGTCCGTCTGATGCGTCCTGGGCGAGCGTCTCCTCGAACAGGATCACGCCAGAAATCCAGTCGCCGATGCCCTCGCTGGTGAACAACAGCTGGCGCCAATCGCGGCGGTTCGTTTCGGTCGATTCCAGGCCGATCGTGTCAAAGCGCCGCTTGATCGTGGGGCTCGATTCGTCGGCGGCGAGGATGCCGCGTCCCGGCGCAACCAGGGCGCGGGCGGTCTCGTGCAATGGGTTGCTCATCTGATCTTGCCTCTCGGAACCTCTGTCTGTGTGCTCATCAGTGTCGAGTCAGTATCGAGCCTATTCGGCGAGTGTGGCGACCACGCGCTCGACGACGTCAGCATTGCCCACGATGAGCGGCGTGCGCTGATGCAGGAGCTCCGGCTGGACGTCGAGGATGCGCTCGGTCCCGGTGGAGCCAGCGCCGCCGGCCTGTTCTGCGACGTAGCAGAGCGGGTTGGCCTCATAGCCCAGTCGCAGCTTGCCGGCCGGCGACTTGACGTCGCCTGGGTAGAGAAAGATCCCGCCCTTGAGCAGGTCGCGGTGAAAGTCTGCCACCAGCGATCCGACGTATCGCAGGCCGTAGGCATCGCGCAGGTCGGCGACCGCCGCCTGCATCTCGGGATGCCAGTTGCCTTGATTGCCCTCATTCACCGAGTACGCCGCGCACTTGGTCGGGATCTGAATCTGATCGTGGCTGTGCAGGAACTCGCCCGACGCGGGATCGAGCGTGAAGCCGTCCACGCGGCCCTCGGTCGCCACGACCATCACAGTGGACGATCCGTAGACGACATAGGCGGCCGCGCACTGCTCGCGGCCGGGACGGAGCAGCGCCGCGTCGGTCACGGGCGCGTCATCAGTCCGACGGTAGATCGCGAAGATCGAGCCGATCGTGACCGCCACGTCGATGTTCGACGAGCCGTCCACCGGATCGAACATGACCAGGTAAGGGTTGTCGGCGGCGTCGGAGACGAAGACCGCCTCCTCGAGCTCTTCACAGGCCAATGCCGCGACCGCGCCGCAGTCGCGCAACGCGGAGACGAACGCGTCCGTGCCGGCGGCGTCGAGCACCTGCACGATCTCGCCCTGCACGTTGGTCTCGCCGGTGTCACCGAGCACGCCGGCGAGCGCGGCTCGCCTGGTCAGGCCGTCGACGCGCTTGGCGCCGTCAGCGATTGCTTCGACCACAGTCAGCAATCCGTCCGCGACGAGTTCAGCTGGCGCGGTCTGCGAGACCACGTCGGTCAACGCCGGTATCGCTGCGTCCGTCATCGCCAACCCGCTTTCCTGTGTCCGATCTGACAGCTGCGTGACATAGCGCACGTCGAGGCGCAGCCGCTGCGGGGATCGTCGCAGCCTCTTCCGCCGTGATCAAGTGGCGTACGATGATTGTGGCTGTTGGCTGGACGGGATGCCGCTGTTCGGACCCATCTCGCCAAGCAGGCAACGCTGACAAGCAGGAGAGATCGATGCCCAGAGACGACGACGCCTCCCGTCAGTATGTCGACGACGCCGAGGGTACGTACCGCGAGGGTCCCCCGCGGCCGACGGCGTATCGGGCTCCCTTTCCCAGCTACCGCCCGGATGACCCATTCGTGTCAGACGAAGCCGTCGTCGATTGGCTGATGTCCTTCGCCGACTTCGAGCGCGGATCGGGGCCGCGCCGCTCGAAACCCGAGTTCGCGCTCGATCGCATTCGCTCGATCCTGCGTCGGCTGGGCGATCCGCAGCACGGACGCACCACCATTCATATCGCCGGCAGCAAGGGCAAGGGCTCGACGGCGGCCATGATCGAATGGATCCTACGCGCTGCAAGATTAAGGACGGGCCTGTTTACGAGTCCGCACCTGCACAGCTTTGACGAGCGGATTCGGATCAACGGCCACTCCGACGAGAGGAATCTTGCCTACATCTGCGGCGTCCTGCGGCCATTCATCAACGCTGAGCTGACGGAGCAGCCGGGCCACGTCAGCACGTTCGAGATTCTGACGGCGGCCGGCCTCACCGTTTTCGCGCTTGAGGAGGTTGACGTCCAGATCGTGGAAGTGGGACTGGGCGGCCGACTCGACTGCACCAACGTGTTCGCCGAGACGGACGCCGCCGTGATCACATCGCTCTCCCACGAGCACACGGACATTCTGGGCGACCAGATCACGCAGATCGCCGCCGAGAAGGCGGGCATCATCCACGATGGCTGTCGCGCGGTCGTGCTCGCCCCGCAGCGCTACCCGGCAGCAGCCGACATCATCCGACAGGCAGCCGAAGACGCCGGCGCGCCGCTGATCGACGTCGCACAGCGCTACCGCGCCGAGCCAGCCGGAGTCGAGCAGTGGGGTCAGTGGTTCCGCGTCGAGCGGCTGCAGCCACGGCCCGGCGAGGCGCAGCGCACCATGTTCCTGCTGCCGCTGTTGGGCCGCCATCAGATCGATAACGCGCTCACGGCGATCGCCGTGGTCGACAGTTTGAACGCTGCCAAGACGCTCTCCGTCCCGACGACGGCCCTCCACCAGGGACTCGGCAAGGTCAATTGGCCGGCGCGGCTCGAGGTGTTCCGACCAGGCCAAGCGCACGTTGCCGACGGCATGCCGACCGTCGTCATCGACGGTGCGCATAACCCCGATTCCGTGCAATCGGCGCTCGACGCCTGCCGCGACTACTTTGACTTTCAGCAGCTGCACATCGTCTTCGGTGTGCTGGGCGACAAGGCGCTGCCGGACATGGCTCGGATCATCCAGACTCGCAGCCAGCACGTCTATGCCACGATGTCGGACCACCCGCGCGCGAGAGACGCAGATCAGGTCGCCGCAGCCTTCGGCGAAGCCGAAGGGTCGGACTGGGGCGGTTCCGTCTCCGCGCATCCGAATCCGCGAGCGGCGCTCGAGACGGTGGTCGCGCAGGCGCACGAGGATGATCTCGTGCTCGTGCTGGGATCACTCTCGCTGGCGGCCGACACGCGAGACCTGATCCTCTTTCAGTACTCGGATTCGATCTTGAACCCCGTGGAGGATCCGACCCAATGAGCGCCGGCCGTGCTGACCGCCCGCGCGTCGTCGTCAGCGGCGTCGGCGCCATCTCGCCATATGGCGTCGGCGCCGATCTGTTTTGGCAGAGCCTGCTGCGCGGCGAGAGCGCGATCAAACCGATTGAGAACTTCGACGTCTCCGGCTTCAGCTGCACGATTGGCGGAGAGATTCGCGGTTTCGACGCGCGCGATTTCATCGAGCGCAAGTCGGCCCGACGAATGGCGCGCTTCAGCCAGTTCGCCGTCGCCGCGGCGCGTGAAGCGATCGACGACGCCGGCCTCGACCTCGACACGGTCGACCGCAGCCGCATCGGGGTCGTGCTGGGCAACGGCGCCGGCGGCTATCCCGAAATCCAGGCGACGGCGAGCACACTGTTTGACCGTGGGGGGATGCGCCTGGACCCGCTGTTCCTGCCAAAAGTGCTGCCAAACATGGCCGCCGCGAACATCGCGATGCAGTTCGGACTCCTCGGCTACAACACCACCGTCGTCACCGCCTGCGCCGCCGGCACGCAAGCGCTGGGCGACGCCGCCAACGTGATCCGCAACGGTCTCGCCGACATCGTGATCTCGGGCGGCACCGAGGCGGGCTTCTGCCAACTCGGACTGGGCGGCTTCGCCGTGATGCGCGCGCTCAGCTCCAGGAACGACGAGCCGACCGCGGCCTCACGACCGTTCGACGCGGATCGCGACGGTTTCGTCCCCGGCGAGGGCGCCGGGATCATCGTGCTCGAGTCAGAGGAGTCGGCCAGACGGCGCGGCGTCGACTACTCGGTCGAGCTGGCCGGCTTCGGCTCCTCAGCCGACGCGCATCACCTGGTCATGCCCGACGCCGACGGGGCGGGACCGATCCGCGCGATCAACTGGGCGCTCCAAGACGCGGGAGCCGCGCCGACGGACATCGATTACGTCAACGCGCACGGCACGTCGACCCCGCTCAACGACGCATCGGAGACGCGCGCGTTGAAAGAAGCACTCGGCGACGCCGCACACCAGATCCCGATCTCGAGCACCAAATCGATGATCGGCCACATCTTCGGCGCAGCCGGCGGCCTCGAATCCATCGCCGCCATCCGCAGCATCGAAACGGGCCGAATCCATCCCACGATCAACTACACCACGCCCGACCCCGACTGCGACCTCGACTATGTGCCGAATGAGGCGCGAGACGTCAACGTGAATGCCGTCCTGAAGAACAGCTTCGGCTTCGGCGGGCAGAACGCCTGCCTGGTCTTCCGCCGGGTAACGGACTAACGTCTCACCGGCTCACGGCGCAGCAGCCCGTGGCGAATCTCGCTGAATCTAGTCGCTGACGCCTGTGCGGTAGCCGTCGGGCAGGATGTCGCCAATCATGCGCTCGAGGGCCATCGTGTGCGAGCAAGTGCCGGTGTCCTGAAAGAAATAACAGTCGCAGGACCAGCCGTTCGGGCCGAACTCGGCCGCGTGCACGGTGGAGTCTCCGCGTACGAGCACCTTCAGCGATTGCACCTGGAATCGCTCTGGCTCTTCGGCGTAGATCCGCGCCTTCTCAATCTTCGAGATGAGGCTGCTCTGCATCGCGCACTCCCTCAAGATTGCCCCGCTGACGTTGGTGCAGGGCGGTACCCCGCAGCCTACAACTCCACACGCGCCAACCGACGGTAGTGTGGGCCATCCGCAGTCAGCGTCGATTGCACGAGCGCCACCGATCGCACGGTGGCCGCAATCTGCAGCGGCGGCGCATCGTCGATCGCGAGCCGAATCGCCGACCGCTCCGCCGCCCCGGCCTGGCGGCGCACCCGGCCGAGTGTCAGATGCGGACGAACCGGGCGCTGTTCCCGTGCGAATCCCACCAATTCGAGCGCGTCATCGAGCCGGGCGCGCGTCTCGACCAAGCGGTCGAGCGGTGCGCCGCGCCGCGGAACCAACGCGATCACTCGCGGACGTCGACCGCCGAAGGCGGTCAACGACTCGATCTGCAGCGAGATAGATCCGACACCCGACAACGCCGCCAGCGCGTGTTCCACATTGTCCACATGATCACGTTCATGATGATCGTGCCCATGGTCTGTGTCGACCTCGCCCAGGAAGCGCAGCGTCAGGTGCAGCGCTTCGCGCTTGACCCAGCGAACGGACGATGCAGGGAATCCCGGACGATCTCGCAGCGCCCGGCTAGCCTCCCAGACGGCATCCAGCGCCACGTCATCCAACGACGCCTCGACGAACAGCCTCATGACGGTCTCCGTTCGTCTCCGCTCGTCTCTGTGATCTGCTATCTGCTATCCAGGATCAGGTTTAGCATGATGCTGCCGTCCCGCATCCAGTCCGAAGCCTGCTCATGACCACCACTTCCGCGCCCGCCGAGACTGACGCGCTGCTCGATGTCTGCAAGCGAATTCGACGTCACATCGTCGAAATGACGCACGCGGCCCAGTCGGGGCATCCGGGCGGTTCCTTGTCGGCCACCGAGATCTTCGCCGCGCTCTACTTCGGCGGCGTGGCTCGGCATGACCCGCGTGATCCACAGTGGGACCGTCGCGACCGCGTGATCCTCAGCAAGGGTCACGCCACGCCGGTGGTCTACGCCACGCTGGCCGAGGCAGGCTACGTCGACGCGGAGCTGATTCCCACCTTTCGCAGCCTCGGCACGGAGTTGCAGGGACATGTCGTGCGCAACAAACCGCCCGGCGTCGAGATGTCGGGCGGCGCGCTCGGGATGGGGCTCTCGTTTGCCGTCGGCATCGCACTGGGACACGGACTCGACGGTCTGCCCGATGACGAGGGTCAGATATTCGTCGTCGTTGGCGATGGCGAGCTGAACGAGGGCCAGAACTGGGAAGCGATCATGTCCGCCTCCCACTTCGGACTGCACCGCATCACCGCGATCCTCGACCGCAACCACTTCCAGAACGACGGTCCCGGCGACGAAATCATGCGCATTGACCCGGTCGCCGACAAATGGGCGTCCTTCGGCTGGGGCGTCCAGGAGGTCGATGGCCACGATGTCGCCGCAGTGCGCGACGCGTTACTCACCGCTCGTGGACGCACCGACGCGCCGCAAGTCGTGATCTGCGAGACCGTCAAGGGACGCGGAGTCTCCTTCATGGCCGAGAACCCAGCCGGCTGGCACGGCAAGGGTCCGTCCGACGAGCAGCTCGCACAGGCGCTCCAGGAGATTGAGGCTGGACTCTCATGACGACGAGCACGACAACAACTGCGCCGCCGCCCGCCGCGACCCGCGAAGCTTATGGTCCGGCGCTGGTGGCGTTGGCTGAAGCGGGTCACGACATTGTCGCGCTGGACGCCGACCTGTCAGCCTCGACCGGCGGCAACAAGCTGGCCGCCGCCTTCCCCGAGCGTTGGTTCACCGTGGGCGCGGCAGAACAGAACATGATCAGCATCGCGGCCGGCCTCGCCTCGACCGGCAAGACGGTCTACGCCGCGTCGTTCGCCGTCTTCATGCCAGGGCACTGCTTCGACCAGATTCGCGTACAGATTGCGCAGCAGCGGATGAACGTAAAACTCGTCGCGTCGCACGGCGGCATCTCCGTCGGCGAAGACGGCGCGTCGGCGCAGGCGATCGAGGATCTCGCGCTGATGACCTCGCTGCCGGGCATGAACGTGGTCGTGCCCAGTGACGCCGTCGAGGCTGACGCCGCCATCCGCCGCGCCGCGGACGACGCGGATCCCTGGTACATCCGACTGGGGCGTCCCAAGTTGCCGGTCGTCTACACGGAGGGCGCCTCGTTCGAGCTCGGCAAGGCCGATCAGCTCCGCGACGGATCGGACCTCACCTTGATCGCCTGTGGGCTGATGGTCGAGCCGGCGATCCGCGCCGCCGAAGCGCTCGCGCAACAGGGGATCGGAGCGCGCGTGCTCAACATGGCGACG
>JAJEBU010000139.1 GCA_022822375.1 Dehalococcoidia bacterium | reverse complement strand
GGCCGCGAGCGGCCGGGTCCGTTCATGACCGTGTCATCGAGACCAATCGAGCGGCTCTACGACGCCACGACGCTCGACGAGTCGGGCTGGGACGTCGAACGCGACCTCGGGTTGCCGGGCGAGTATCCATTCACCCGAGGCGTCCACCCGACGGGTTATCGAGGTCGGCCGTGGACGATTCGCATGTTCGCGGGATTTGGGTCGGCGGAGGAGACGAACGCGCGGTTTCGGCGTCTGCTCGATGACGGACAGACCGGGCTCTCGATTGCGTTCGATATGCCGACGCTGATGGGCTACGACCACGACGACGAGCTCGCCGCAGGCGAGTTCGGCAAATGCGGCGTGGGAGTGTCGTCGCTGGCCGATATGGAAATCCTCCTGGATGAGCTGCCGCTCGACCAGATCACGACGTCGATGACGATCAACTCCCCGGCGGCCCCAATCTGGGCGATGTACATCGCCGCGGCTGAGCAGCGGGGGATTGATCGGTCCAAGCTCGGTGGGACGCTGCAGAACGACATCCTGAAGGAGTACATCGCGCAGAACGAGTTCGTGTTTCCGCCACGGCCATCGATGCGATTGGTGACCGACACGGTGGAGTTTGCGTCGGAGTACATGCCGCGCTGGAACTCGATCTCGGTCTCGGGCTATCACATCCGCGAGGCAGGGTCGACGGCGGCGCAGGAGCTGGCGTTCACGCTCGCCGACGGGCTGGAGTATGTCCGATGGGCTCAGGAGCGAGGGCTCCACGTGGACGAGTTTGCCCCGCGGCTGTCGTTCTTCTTCAACTCGCACAACGACTTTTTCGAGGAGATTGCCAAGTTCCGTGCCGCGCGTCGAATCTGGGCTCGGGAAATGCGCGAGACGTTTGGGGCGGAGAATCCACGCTCGTGGTGGATGCGCTTCCACACGCAGACGGCGGGCGTGTCGTTGACCGACGTGCAACCAGAGGTCAACCTGCTGCGCGTCACCGTCCAGGCGCTCGCCGCCGTGCTCGGAGGCACGCAGTCGCTCCACACCGACGCGATGGATGAGGCGCTGGCTCTGCCGTCAGAGAAAGCGGCACGGTTGGCGGTCCGCACGCAGCAGGTGATCATGCATGAGTCGGGCGCCGTCAACACGGTCGACCCGCTCGGCGGCTCATACTTTGTTGAGCAGCTGACCAACGAGATGGAGCGCGACGTCTACCAGTACTTCGAGCAGATCGACGCATTGGGCGGCGTCATCGCCTCGATCGAGTCCGGCTACTTCCAGAAAGAGATCGCGGACGCCTCGGCCAGATTCCAGCGCGAAATCGAGCGCGGCGAGCGGACCATCGTTGGCGTGAACGACTTCGAGATCGAGGAGCCGCTGGAGATCCCGATCCTGAAGATGGATCCGCAGGGCGAGGGTCGGCACCTGGAGCGTCTGCGTCGGACGCGATCGGAGCGCGACCAGGACGCTGCCGACTCCGCGTTGCAGGCGCTGGCAAACGTGTGTCGCGATCCGAGAGCGAACTCGATGCCGCAGATGCTCGACGCGGTGCGCAGCTACTGCACGCTCGGCGAGATCATGAACACGATGCGCGACGTCTTCGGCGAACATCAGGAGCACGTGGTGCTGTAGTCTGAGCGCCCACCTGTAAGGCGGAGTCGAGGTGAAGTCATGGTCACTACGGATCAACCGTCCCTGACAGCGTCGGTGCAGGCGGACGCAGTGGAGTATCGGGTGTTTGAACTCAGCCTCACTCTTCCCGATGATTGGAATCTTTCCAATGAGCGGATCATCGAGCTCGGAGAACTGAATGAGTTGTGCCAGCTGGAGCGGTTTCCCGACGGAGCATTGGTTGTGACGGCGCCGCCACCTCCTGCTGAAAGCGGCTGGATTGAGAACCGGTTGCTTACACAGATCAGTCCGTGGGCGAGTGCGTCCGGCTGGATCGCGTTTGGAAGCACGTTTGGGTACGACCTGCCTGACGGCTCACTGTTGGTCCCTGATTTGTCGTGCTTGCCGGTCGAACAGCTCCCGCCAAGGGGAGATCGCGCTGCTTGGCGCACGACGATCAACGCTGTGCCGCCCTTTGTGGTCGAGACGCGGTCTCCTGGACAAACACTAGCCAGTCAGCAGCGAAAGATGGACATCTACGTCGCGAATGGTGTGCAACTGGGCTGGCTTGTCGACCCAATCCAGCGACGAATCCATGTCTATCGACCTCACCGACAACCCGAGGTGCTTGACGATCCCCAGGCATTGACAGGCGAAGATGTGATGCCTGGTTTGGTCGTCGACATCTCTGACGTCTGGCCGTAAGCCTCGGAGGGAGTGCCGTATGCCTGGACCGCTTGATGGGATTTCGGTGCTTGAGTGTTCGACCTGGGGGTTTGGGCCGATTGGCGGGATGATGCTAGGCGACCTGGGTGCTGATGTGATCAAGATTGAGTCGCCGACCCGGCCTGACGCCGCGCGCTTTGTCGAGTCCGTCGCTGGCATTCCCAACATGATGCCTGATGGGCGATCGGCGTTGTTTGAGGCGGTGAATCGGAACAAGCGATCGCTGGCGCTCGACCTCAAGTCGGAGCAAGGCCGCGAGCTGTTTCGTCGGTTGATCGCGGATACCGACGTGTTCATCGAGAACTATCGGCCGGGCACGTTTGAGAAGCTCGGTCTCTCCACCGACGCGCTGATGGAGATCAATCCGCGCCTGATTCATGCAGCCACCGCCGGCTACGGATTCAAGGGCGACGAGTCGCATCTGCCGGCGCTCGACGCCGTCGGGCAGGCACGCGGCGGGTTCATGTACTCGGGCGGCGCGCCTGGCGATCCGCCCAACTGGAACACGCTGGGGATCGCGGATGTGATGGGCGCGACCTGTCTGGCGTACGGCGTCCTGGCGGCGATTGCCGGTCGCGAGCTGAACGGCGGGAAGGGGCAGCGAGTCGAGGTCTCGCACATCATGGCGACGATGTGGCTGCAGTTCTGGGGGATCAGCGTGGGGATGATGCACGATCTCAATCTGTGGCCGCGCTTTGATCGGTCCAAGGCGGCGAATCCGCTGTGGAATCTGTATCAATGCGGCGACGGCCAGTGGCTGATGCTCGGCATCCTCGAGGCGGAGCGGGACTGGGCGTCGTTCTGCCGGGCGATGGGACTGGATGAGGTTGTCGAGGACGAGAGGTTTACGACACTCTCGGCAATGGGCGAGCACTGCGAAGAGCTGATCGCGCTGATCGAGGAGCGCTTCGCCACGGCGTCGCGCGACGAGTGGGAGCAGCGGCTGCTGTCGGAGCCGAATCTGATCTTTACGCGAGTGCAGCAGATCGGCGACTTGACGAGTGATCCAGCGGTGATCGCGAACGAGTACCTGGTCGATCATGATCATCGCGTCTACGGTCCGACGCCGACGTTGACGCATCC
>JAJEBU010000035.1 GCA_022822375.1 Dehalococcoidia bacterium | reverse complement strand
CTGTAGCGGGTCTGTTGTCGGTCCGCTGAAGCGCTCCTGGCCGGAAATGGAGCCACGCGAGTCGTGATCGGCTCGCCGTGGGCTAAACATCCAGCCGAAACGTCATTTCGAAGGTTCTTGATTTCGTCCAGTTTGGTGGAGATAGGGGGACTCGAACCCCCGGCCTCGTCGTTGCGAACGACGCGCTCTCCCAGCTGAGCTATATCCCCACGCTGCTCGCGCAACTCCTAGCGTACACCCGTCGGCGTCTGTGCGTCGGTGCCGACTACATCTCAGGCAGCAGGCCGTCGGGCAAGTCCACGGTCATGCAGCCCTGCTGCAGGTCGATTTCGACGATCACATCGCTCAGCGCGGGCACGAGCAGGTCGCGCCGCTCGCCTCGGTCGACGACGTACACGTCGTTCGCGCCGGTCTGCAGCACCTCGCGGATCGTGCCGAGTGCCGCCCCGTCCAGGTCGACCACCTCGAGACCCTCGATTTCATCGAGGTACCAGTACGGCTGGTCGCTGACCGGGCGTTCGGCGTCGGGGACTTCGATCAGCTCGCCGCGCAGTGCTTCGGCGGCGTCGCGGTCGTTGACGCCGTCGATGGACAGGTAGACGCTGCCGCGCTGCCAGTTGGCCGCGCTGACGGTGCGCGGCGTTCCGGCGATGTGGACGGTCGCGCCGCGAGCGAAGCGCTGCGGAAAGTCGGTCAGCGGACGCGTCTTGATCTCACCCTTCAACCCGCGCGGACGCTCGACGACTCCGACGGCGCGATAGCCGTCGCGCGGCATGCGTTCTTGCGGTCGGGTTCGAGCGAGCCGGTGAGCCATCGCTCTGTCAGGCCTGTCCGCTCGCTCAGTTGATGTCCAACGAGGTGTCGACGGCGCGCGCATGTCCGCTGACGGAGAGCAGATGCCGCATCGCCATCGCCAAGCGTCCTTCGCGGCCGATGATCCGTCCCATGTCGTCCTCGTGCACGTTGAGATGCACGGTTACGTGGTCGCCTCGACTGGTCGTGGTGACCTCGAGCGCGTCTGGATCGTCGACCATCCACTTGGCGACGTATTCGATGAAGTCTTCCATGCGTGTCGTCGTTCTATTCAGCGGCGGCCGCTGCGGCGGCAGCCGCCCGCTTCGCGTCGGCGCGCTTGGAGCGGGGCTTGGCTTGCCATGGCTCAATCAGGCCTTCCTTGGCCAGGAAGCGGTGCACGGTCTCGCTCGGCTGGGCGCCGTGAGAGAGCCAGTGCTTGACGCGCTCGTGGTCGACCTGGAAGGTGGCAGGTTCGGTCAGTGGGTCGTAGTGGCCCAGGTTCTCGACGAATCGGCCGTCGCGCGGCTTTCGGGAGTCCTGCACCACGACGCGGAAGAAAGGACGCCCCTTGCGCCCGTGACGGGCCAGTCTGATTCTCAGCATGCGTTCAACTCTGTCTGCATCGTTCGCTCTCTGTCGATCCAGCCTAGACCCATCTTGCGCTTGGCGCTGTCGCGCCAGCCACTCGCAGGTGGCCGCTAGCGGCGTCCCGACGCGGTCTTCACGCCGGGCATGCCGGGCACCTTGCCAGAGGCGAGGTCCTTCATGATCCCCTTGGCGGTCTTGAACTGGTTGAGCAGCTGGTTGACCTCTTGCGGCGTCCGCCCCGAGCCGGCGGCGATCCGACGGCGGCGCGATCCGTTGATGATGTCCGGCTTGTGCCGTTCCTCGGGCGTCATCGATCGGACGATCGCCTCGAAGGTGTTGAAGAAATCGTCATCGATGTCGTCGACGTCAATCTGGTCTTTGATCGAGCCGAGGCCGGGCACCATACTCACAATCTGCGAGATCGGCCCCATCCGTCGGACTTTGCCGATCTGGTCGATGAAGTCTTCGAGGTCGAACTCACCGTCCTGCAGACGCCGCTGCCAGTCTTTCGCGTCCTGATCGCCAAACTCCTGCTGGGCGCGCTCGACCAGGGTCGACATATCACCGTGCCCCAGGATGCGTCCCGCCAGACGGTCGGGATGGAACGACTCGATCGCGTCGGGCCGCTCGCCGACGCCGAGGAACTTGATCGGCGCGCCGGTCACCGCACGAATCGAGAGCGCCGCGCCGCCGCGTGCGTCACCGTCCATCTTGGAGAGCACGACTCCCGTGATCCCCACGGCTTCGTCGAACGCGGCAGCGGCATTGACCGCATCCTGCCCGGACATCGCGTCGGCGACGAGCAAGACCTCAGTCGGCTCGAAGCGGTCGCGCAGCTCGGTGATCTCGGACATCATCTCGTCGTCGACGTGCAGCCGGCCGGCAGTGTCGATGATCACCGTGCGAGCGCCAATCTGTTCGGCCCGCTGCATGCCCTGTTCGACGATCTTGATGGGTCGTTCGTCGGCCCCGAGCTCGAACACCTCGATGTCCAGCTGCCGACCGAGCGCTTGCAGCTGGTCGATGGCGGCCGGCCGGTAGACGTCAGCGGCGATCAGCAACGGGCGATCGCCCGCTTTGCGGGATCGCAGCGCCAACTTCGCGGAAGTCGTCGTTTTGCCAGAGCCCTGCAGCCCGACCATCAAGATGACGGTCGGCCCCTGCGAAGCGCGCTGCAGACTGGGCGACTCCGCGCCCAGCAGCGCGATCATCTCTGCCTGGATGATCTCGATGACTCGGTTGAGCGGCGTGGGAGACTTGAGCACCTCGTCGGTGTTGGTGCGCGCACGGACAGCCTTGATGTAGTCGCGGGCGACCTTGTAGTTGACGTCCGACTCGAGCAATGCCATGCGAACTTCGCGCAGTGCGGACTCCAACTCCTTCTCGGAGATCGAGCCGCGCCGCCCCAGCGTCGAGAAGACGCCCTGCAGCTTGCCGCTCAGTGCATCGAACATCGCCATGTCGTCACTCTACCTAGGACAGGCCCGCCTCGGCCATGCGCACGCAGAGGTCACCGACGCGGACACTGTATCCCCACTCGTTGTCGTACCAGCTGACGACCTTGACCTGGGTGCCCTCGAGCACCATGGTCGAGAGCGCGTCGATGATCGACGACGCGGGCGAGCCTTTGAAGTCGCTGCTGACCAGCGGCTCCTCCGTGTAGTCGAGGATGCCGTGCAAGGGCGATTCAAGATCGGTCGCCGCTTTCGAGAAGGCGGCGTTGATTTCCTCCGCCGACGCCTCGCGCTGCGCATCGATGACCAGGTCCACAACCGAAACGGTGCTCGTCGGGACGCGGTAGGCCATGCCGTTGAGCTTGCCGTTCAGATGCGGCAGGACGAGTCCGACGGCCTTCGCGGCGCCGGTCGTGGTGGGGATGATGTTCATCGCCGCCGCCCGCGCGCGGCGCAGGTCGCTGTGCACGGTGTCGAGAATCGCCTGATCGTTGGTGTAGGCGTGGATCGTCGACATGATCCCGCTCTTGATGCCGACGGTGTCATCAAGCACCTTCGCCATTGGCGCCAGGCAGTTGGTCGTGCAGGAGGCGTTGGAGACGACGTGATGCGCGGCGGGATCGTAGGCGTCGTCGTTAACGCCGAGCACCATCGTCAGGTCCTCATTCTTGGCCGGCGCGGAGATCACGACCTTCGACGGTCCATGATTCAGGTGTCCGCGCGCGCGTTCGGCGTCGGTGAAGATGCCGGTGCTCTCGACGACGATCTCGACGCCGTAGTCCCCCCACGGGATCTGGCCGGGGTCGCGCTCGGAGATGACGGCGATGCGGTGTCCGTCAATCACCAGGTCGCCGTCGACGACGTCCACCTCGCCCGGGTACCGGCCGTAGTTCGTGTCGTACTTGAAGAGGTGCGCGTTGGTGGCGGAGTCGGTGAGGTCGTTGACGGCGACGACCTCGAGGTCACCGCCGTGGAAGTCGAGCATGCCCTTGAGCACCTGCCGCCCGATTCGGCCGAAGCCATTGATGCCAATCTTCGTGGTCACGAGGTCTCCTGAATGTGTGCTGGCCGATGTGTTCTCTAGCAGGATCGCAGAGCAACGCGATGCACTCAAGCGCGGGCCGCCCGCGGCCCAGAATTGCACGGGACGGCGCGGGCGGAACGGGGCGCACCATGCAGGGGGCCACCATGCAGGGGCTCACGCGGCTACAGCAGCAGACGCTTGGGCGCGCCCGACGGCTGGCGGCGATAGTTGTCAATCAGCAGCCGTTGGCGGCCGTCGATGGCAATCCACTTGGCTCGGCAGCGTTGAGACATCTCCAGGATCGTCTCCGCCTGACGGTGCAGGCGCTGGTACTCCTGACGGTCTTCTGATTCGACCCCGAACAGGCCGCTGCCGACGGCGAAGCGCGTTTGGCGGTCCTGGATCACGATCTGCCAGCCGAACAACAGCTGCGCCCAGCCCAAGTGGAACGCTTCGTCTGCCCAGTTGACGAGGAAGCGCTTGTGGTGCGATCCGTCCGCGCTGAGCAGCGCGGACGCGCCGAAGTGCGAGCGCGATAGCTCGGACACGGCGCGGTAGGTCTCGGCCGTGTCGGGCGCCATGGCAATGGTCTGTCCGGCCATGTACTGACCCATGCCGAGCTCGGTGGCGTGGTGCTCGGCATTGTTGGACCAGGCGCCGCGCAGCCAGTCCTCGAACTCAATCTGCTCGTCGCCCACGACCGCTTGCGCTGCGCCGAGCCACTCCATCTGCGCGCGCATGATGGGCAGCGCGGACGAATAGGACGCCCGCGCCGTCAGCCGCCGTGCGTCGATCCCGCCCGAGTAGACGCGCGACCAAAACAGCAGCGCCGACGCATAACGACGGTTGCGGAATGAGGAACCATAAGACTGCTCGACAATCTTGCGTTGCAGCGTCAACGCATCCTGCAGCCACTTCAGGTCCAGCCCGAGCGCGAACGTCGTTTCACGCATCGCATCGCGGACCGCCTGCGGCTCATGCTCGTGCGGCTGCTCGAGCGCCGGTGTCGCGTCCGGGAACGTGATCGGCGAGATCCGTTTCGGGGGCGGAGCGTCGGCCGGCAGCTCGTCAGACACGGCGTGCCATCCTAGTCGGCGCGTTCGGGCGCGAGGATTGCTTCCAGGAACGTCAGTAGCCGCTCGCTCTGGGCGTCAATGAAGGCGCGGTCGGGGTGCCAGGCCCAGAGCTCACGCACGACTTCGAGCGTCGACCAGGCGCTGCCGTCTCCGCCATGGGCGATTTGCAGCAGCCGCCTGGCCACGTCGTCCGCGGACCAGACCAGCGGGCGCTCGTACTCCAGCATGCGCGTGCTCTGGGTCAGCGCGCGAATCCAGCGCTCGACCGTGTCGAAGGCGACCTTGCGGTCCATCAACTGCGCGCGCAACGCGAGCACTTCTGGCAGGTCGACAATCCGCGCCGGCGGACGATCCGGCGGTGGGAGCGGCTCCGGTCCGTCGTCATCCGGCAGTCGCTCGAGCGCGGCCGTCCAGCGCTCGACCGGGATGCGGCGCAGGTCGTTGTAGACCAGCGCGCCGCCCGATCCAGCGTCCCACCAGGCGCGCAGACGATCATGCCGCTCGGGACGAGGCAGCTCCGACTCTGGGGTTGCGGAAACAGTCACGTGCTGAGGTTATCGCAGCGTGTCGCGTTGCGTTATGCGCGGCGTGATGCGTTGCATGTCCGTAAATCCAATAACCCCAATACGCCAGTTACCACCGGAGCTTTACGCCGTCCCCTGTGCGCTGGCAAAGCGGATCTATCGCCCGTCGCCGACGGGCTGCCGATCTCGCAGCGTGCGCACCGAATCGCGCCGCTTGCACACGAAAGCACGTGACATGGAACATCAGATTCAGCAGTTCCTGACCTACATGGCGGCAGAGCGCGGAGCCTCCGCCAACACGATCTCCGCCTACCGCAACGACCTGGCGCAGCTCCGCGCCTACTTCGTCGAGATGACCGACCTGGCCGACGAGACGAGCGGCGGCGGGATCGCCATCGACGAGATTGATGTCGAGCATCTGCAGGAGTACATCGTGCATCTGCGCGAGCAGCAGTATGCGGCGGCCACGGTGGCGCGAAAGGTCGCCGCGCTGAAGAGTCTGTTCAGCTACCTGCACGGCGAGGGCGAGATTTCCTTGAACCCGGCCGAGCAGCTGTCATCGCCGCGCGTGGGACGCAGCCTGCCGCGCACGCTCTCGCAGGCCGAGGTCGACGCGCTGCTCGAGCAGCCCTGCCGCAGCGAGACGCCCGAGGCGGCGCGCGACCGCGCGATGATGGAGATGCTCTACGCGACCGGCATGCGCGTCTCCGAGTTTGTCTCCCTGGACCTGTCCTCGATCGAGCTGCAGGGCAACCGCGCGTCGGTCCGCTGCATCGGCAAGGGCCGCCGCGAGCGATTGATCCCGATCCACCGACACGCGGTCGAGGCGCTCAGCGATTATCTGAAGGAAGCGCGCCCAAAGCTCGCGCGCGGCCGCCGCGAGGCGGCACTGTTCATCAACCGACGCGGCGAGCGTCTGACCCGCCAGGGAGTGTGGCTGATCATCAAGAACTACGCCGAACAGGCAGGCATCTCGGGCGTCACGCCGCACACCTTGCGGCACAGTTTTGCGACGCACCTGCTGCGCGGCAGCGCGCCCTTGCGCAACGTCCAGGAGTTGATGGGCCACGCCAACATCACCACAACCCAGCTCTACACACAGCTGACCGACGAGCACATGCGCGACGTCTACGATCGAGCTCATCCTCGCGCCAGCTAGCCCCGCGCTCCCGGCGGCGTGAGTCCGATTTGAGGTCCAAATGGCGGACGTGACGACGATCGAGTCGATCCAGGCGCGAGAGATCATCGACTCTCGCGGCAATCCCACCGTCGAAGCAGACGTGCAGTTGATCGGCGGCGCTGTTGGCCGCGCGGCCGCCCCCTCGGGTGCGAGCACCGGTTCGCACGAGGCCGTGGAGCGGCGCGACGGCGATGACGCCCGGTATCGAGGACGCGGCGTATTGTCGGCCGTCGCCGCCGTCAATGGCGAGATCGCGGCGGCGCTGATCGGACGCGGCGCAGACGATCAGTCCGCGATTGACCAGTCGTTGATCGAGCTCGACGGTACCGATCAGAAGTCGCGGCTGGGAGCGAACGCGCTGCTGGCCGTCTCACTGGCGACCGCCCAGGCCTCGGCAGCCGCGCAGCGGCTGTCCCTGTACGAATCGATCGGCGGCGCGAGCGCCGTCACGCTGCCCGTGCCGTTGGCCAACATCCTCAACGGCGGCGCCCACGCCGACAACGGCGCAGATTTCCAGGAGTTCATGATCGCGCCGATCGGCGCGGACACCTTTGCCCATGCCACACAGATGGTGGTCGAGGTCTACCACGCCCTCGCCGCCGAGCTGCGCGCACAGGGATTGGCCACTGGATTGGGCGACGAAGGCGGCTTCGCGCCGGCCCTGCCGACAAACGAGTCCGCGCTCGATCTGATCATCGGCGCCGTGCGATCAGCCGGCTACCGGCCCGGTGCGGACATCGCGATCGCCCTCGATCCAGCTGCCAGCGAACTGTGGTCCGACGGCCGCTATCAGCTGCACACGGAGGATCGCTCGTTGTCCAGCACCGAGCTGTGCGCCCTCTGGACGGACTGGTGCGAGCGGTATCCCATCGTCTCCATCGAGGACGGCATGGATGAGGACGATTGGGATGGTTGGCAGGCGCTGACATCGCAGATCGGCGCTCTGGCGCAGACGGTGGGCGATGATCTGCTGGTCACCAATCCCCAGCGGCTCGCGCGGGGCATCGAGCTGCGCGCGGCGAACAGCATCCTGATCAAGGTCAACCAGATCGGCACGCTGACTGAGACCCTGCAGGCAGTCAGGATGGCGCACGACGCCGGCTGGACGGCGATCATCAGCCATCGCTCCGGCGAGACCGAAGACACGACCATCGCCGACCTCGCAGTCGCCACGAATGCCGGCTTGATCAAGACCGGCGCTCCGGCACGCGGCGAACGGACCGCCAAGTACAACCGGCTGCTGAGGATTGCCGAACAGCTCGGCGATCGTGCCGTCTACGCCGGCGTCGACGCAATCCCCCAGGCGGCACGCCTGCTCTGAGCCGCGTTCCGGCGTCGGACCTGACGCTACAGCTCCTGCTTGAGCTGCTCTGCCAGACGCTGGGTCATGCCGCGTGTCGCCGCGATCTCGGTGACATCTGCGTCGCGAATGGCTTGCAGCGATCCGAACTTCCGCAGCAGCGCCTTCTTGCGGCGGGGTCCGATTCCCTTGATCCGATCCAGCGTGCTCTGATTCGTTTGCCGAGCGCGCAGACGTCGGTGATACGAGATGGCGAATCGGTGCGCCTCATCGCGAATGCGCTGGACCAGATACAACCCCTGCGAGCGGCGCTCGAGCCGGACCGGATCCGACGCGTCCACCTGGAAGAGCAGCTCCTCGCGCTTGGCGAGGCCGGCCAGCGGGATGTCGTCGACCGCGAGGTTGCGCATCACATCGTGTGCGGCGGAGACTTGGCCCTTGCCGCCGTCAACGATCACCAGGTCCGGCACGGCGCCCCAGCCCTCGGACTCAGTCGACTCATCCTCGTCGCCGACCGGCGTTGGTTGATCGGGCACGTCGTAGCCTTCCGCCCGCACCGCGCGCCGCTCTTCGCCGAGACGCCGAAAGCGCCGTTCGATCACTTCCGCCATCGAGGCAAAGTCGTTGGGCCCTTGCGACGTGTCCACGCTCTTGATGCGGAATCGCCGGTACTCATTCGTCGCCGGCCGCCCGTCGATGAAGACGACCATCGAGGCGACCACATGTGAACCCTGTGTATTGGAGATGTCATAACACTCGATGCGCTTCGGCGGAGCGGGCAGGCTGAGCGCTTCTTCGAGTTCGGACAACGCGGCCTCAGTGCGGCCCCGATCGGCCAGCCAGCGGACCCGCGACATCGCGAGCGACTCGGACGCATTCTCACTCGCCATGGCGACCAAGCGGCGCTTGTCGCCGCGCTGCGGATGGCGCAGCTGGACGCGCGCCCCGCGCCGTTCCGACAGCCAATCCTGTAGCAGTTCCTGTTGCTCCACCGCTGCGGGGACCAGCACCAGCTTGGGCGGCTGCAGCCCGCCCTCGTAGTGCTGTTGCAGGAACGAGGCCATGATGCCGCCCTCGGTCTCGTCCTTCACGCCGGCCAGCGTGTAGTGGTCCGAACCCGCCATGTGTTGACCACGGATGAAGAGCACCTGGACGACCGCTTCGTCGCCGTCGATGGCGAGGCCGAAGACATCCACCTCCGACGCGGTCGTGTCCGCCGTCAGCTGCGTTTCCGTCACCCGCTCGACCGCGCTGATCTGATCGCGCAGCTGCGCGGCGCGCTCGAAGTTGAGCTCGTCCGCCGCGTCCGACATCGACTCCTGCAGCTGCCGCAGCACATCCTCGCTCTTGCCGTCGAGGAAGAGCATGGTTTGGTCGATCACCTCGCCGTATTCCTCCGGGGTGCAATAGGAGGTGCACGGCGCGATGCAGCGGCGGATGTAGTACTCCAGGCAGGGACGCGGATCCGAGCCAGTGATCTCCTTGTCGCACGATCGCCAGGGGAACAGCTTCTTGACCAGGTCCAGCGTCGTGCGGACAGACTTGGCGGAGGCGTAGGGGCCGAAGTAGCGCGCGCCGTCCTTGGCGACACGACGGGTGATCGTGACGCGCGGCCAGGGCGCGTCGACATCGACTTTCAGATACGGATAGTGCTTGTCATCCTTCAGACGCACGTTGAAGAACGGTTGATGGCGCTTGACCAGCGTCGCCTCTAGGTGCAGCGCGTCCTGCTCGGACTGAGTGGTGACGTATTCGAGCTGGGCGATCCGGCCGGCGAGCACCCGCGTCTTGCCCTCGAGCGCGCGCGGCGATCCAAAGTAACTGCGTACCCGCGACCTCAGATTGGCCGCTTTGCCGATGTAGATCACCTGGCCTGCGGCGTCGTAGAACTGGTAGACGCCGGGCTTCACCGGCAGCGCGGCGACCTGCGCCCGCAGCTGCGCGCGAGTCTGTTCAGCAGCATCGGGCCGGGCGGATGGGGAGGCGTCGCGGGTCACGACATCCAGCCTAGCGAAGCGACCGCCAGCCTAGCGAGGCGACCGCCGGGCTGAGCTCGAACCTGAGCCTGTGCGGCTCATGTGTGTCGTGAGGTGGCGCGCCCGGCAGGACTTGAACCTGCGACCTCTGCCTCCGCAGGGCAGCGCTCTAATCCGCTGAGCTACGGGCGCATCGCACTGGGACAATCGGGACGATGGTGCCGACGGAGGGATTCGAACCCCCACGGGCTTAAGCCCACTACGCCCTGAACGTAGCGCGTCTGCCAATTTCGCCACGTCGGCATCTCGGTGTTGCGGTCATGCGGTTTCGCGCTCTCGCGCAATGCCACATGGCCACATGCTGCGGATCGTTCCCGACCTCCCCAGCTTATGGGACAGTCTATCCGACATCGGTCTGGTGGGCGATGCAGGACTTGAACCTGCGGCCTCTCGGATGTGAACCGAACGCTCTAGCCAGCTGAGCTAATCGCCCCGTGTGCACTGCCTGGTAGCAGCGGCAGGACTCGAACCTGCGACACGGGGCTTATGAGTCCCCTGCTCTGCCAACTGAGCTACGCTGCCACTGCCATTCAGGCTAGCGCAAGCCGGCCCCGACGGCAGCCGCTCCGCTTGCCTGGATCGCATACTCTGACGCAGAGTCGGCGCGCGCCGATGGACTGGCAGCAGGCGACATGGCCCTCGAGTGGCGCCCCAACGACCCGCGATCCAGCTTGGCTGGACAGATCCTGGTCGCCTCGCGCAATCTCGTCGACCCCAACTTCTTCCGCACCGTCCTGCTGATCCTCGAGCACGGCACCGGAGCGCTCGGCGTCGTGCTCAACCGCCCCACCGCTGTGAGCATCGCCGACGTCGTGCCCGACTGGTTGCCGCTCAGCGCTCAGCCGGCCGTGGTCTTCCAGGGCGGACCGGTCGAGCGGACCGCCGCGATCGCGCTGGCACGGCCCGTGACTCGCGTCGACCCGGACCGCGCCTGGTTCACGCAGGTGATCGACCAACCAGGCCGCGAGCTGGGCCTCGTCAACCTGTCCGCGCCGCCGTCGGAGCTCGCCGGTATCATCCGAGACCTCCGCATCTTTTCCGGTTACGCTGGTTGGAATCCCGGCCAACTGGAGGGGGAAATCCAGGGCGGCGGTTGGTTGGTGCTCGACCACGACGCGTTCGACCCGCTGACCAGCGACCCCGCAACGCTCTGGAATCAGGCCTCCAGCATCGCCGCCAGCGGCCAGGGCGTCCGCGCTCAAGACGGACCAGTGGTCCAGAACAACTAGCCCAGACCGCGCCAGAAGGTCGAGCCGCGAAGAGCCATGAGCCGCTTCATCATCTTCACCTTCCTGCGCCGACCCTACTCAACCCGCGACGCGCTCAACCGCGTCCTCGTGACCGCGGCGATTGTGCTCGCGATCGTCGGGCCGATCTTCATCGGACGCGGCGGCGGCAGCGCCACCGAAGGCGCCGGCGAGGCCTTCTCCGCCTCCCTGGCCGAGCTCGCGGCGCTCGAGGCAGAGCGCGACACGGACGGCGCCTCGCCCGAGCTCGACGCCCGCATCGCCGAGCTCAGCGCCGCCACCCAGCTCGGATACCTCGAACGCGACGGCGATGCCGCCGACCGCGGTGCGCTCGTGCCCGACTTCCGACTGCTCGACCTCGAAGGCGAGCCGCATCGACTCTCCGAGATCGAAGGCCCCATCGTGCTCAACTTCTGGGCCAGCTGGTGCGAGCCATGCATTGAGGAGATGCCCGACTTCGAGATCGTCAGCCAGGAACTCGGCGGACGCGTCACGTTCGTCGGCATCAACGACGGCGAGTCGCTCGAAACCGCGCGTGAATTCGCCTACGACGTCACCAACGTCAGCTACCTCGTCCTGCTCGACCCCACCAAGTCCATGACCGACGGCCCCTATCTGCTTGTCGGACGTCCCACGACCTACTTCATCGACGCC
>JAJEBU010000013.1 GCA_022822375.1 Dehalococcoidia bacterium | reverse complement strand
ACCGCCCGTCTGCTCGGGCTCTCGCGTGTTACCGTGAGCAACTACGTCCACGCCAACGGCGTTCCTGAACGCCGAAACGGTCCTGCGCCATCATTACCGGAACAAATCGACACTGACGGAATCGCTGCTCTTCGACAATGACTGGATCAGTTTCTAAGCGATGAATGCACGTGAGCGACATCGACACGAATGCCTCGACGGCAGCCCATGACATCACCACTTCTCCTACAGAGCGAAAGTCGTCCGAATCCACGCCGAAGAATGACATCGGCAGTTAGTCTACCGTCTGGCCGCGAATGTGCGCCGCAACCAACCACGCGGAACAGATCAGCCAGCTACCGCTCGCGGCTCGTGCGCCCGACCGCAGAGCGAGTCGACGCCAAGCAACCGCGGAGCGCTGGGGCTAGATCAACTTGCCCGAGGACTTCCAAGGGGCATTTGGGGAACATGTCCGCGATCTCTGCCTGATGCCCCACTGCAGCCCACCACGTGCCGCGAGCCCATTCCGCTTAGCTCTAACCGCTACCCAGCTTTCCCGGTACATAGTCCTGTCAGGTCGGGGCTGATGGCGACGAACTCAGAGAGCTAGACGTCTCACGCAAGTTCGTCCGACCGGAGCCGCAATTGCGCCTCGACCCGGTTTAGAACGAAGTCACGTCGCCAAGGAATAAGGGCCAACCGACTGTCCGAGGAGAGGGTGTCTTTGAACAGCCTCAAAGTACTTCTGGTAGGACGATCTTGGCAGATCTCGCTCATCGTCAATTCCGTGAGCATTCCCAATTGTTCCATCAGTACCTTGTCAAACACCTGAGAGATTAAGCGGGTCGCGACAGACACAGCAGCTTCCTGATTGCAGTCTGGACCACGCAAGGTGCTTAGCATCGCGCGGGTCTCTTCGGTGCTGGCGTAGCCGTTCACTTCGAAGCGTCTCAGAATGTCGTCTGCGGAGATCCGCACGAACGAGTAGTTCATCGAGGCGAGCCGTCCAACTGCCGAGGAGTACTCCTCGTCGTCGATTACTCCGTCTCTATGGAGTTCTTTCAGAATCCCCTGACTGTTCACAACCTCTTTCCCCGTCGCCCGAACAAGATTTGCTAGGGCCACATCGTCGGACACCAAAACCAGGGGCGTGTCATCCACCTGCATATCTGAGCAGATTGTCCCGACACCAGAAATCGTCAGGGCCTCCACTGCTGGAGCTGTGTCCTCAAGATCAAGCACCTGGTAGGCCGGGACGCGTTCCAGCGATTCAGCGAACTCCAACACGCTTTGCGTGAAGTTCCGCCAAGCGGTCAGTCCTTCGTCAGAATGCTCTGTGAACACGTATCGGCCATCGTCTGACTTACCAAGATGGCCGCTAACTCGCATGGTCTTCGCCATGGTGTGAGTCGCCTGCAGCTCATCGATCACGTGTTGTGGAACAGCCACACACGCGAAGCGAGCTTCGAGCTGAGCACCGAGTCCCAGCTCGTGGACCGTCAGAACGGCCGGCAGGTCCAACACAACACCCTGAGCCCTAGGCAACAGCGCCTGCGCCAAATCAGCTTCCTGCGAGTTTCCCATCGCGAACCTTATGGGAACCGAGCCTTCCAAGGTGCAAGCTCTCCAGACTTCGACAGGAGAAGAGCCAATGAGTGAAGAGAACATGGCAAACGGAAATGCGCCATCGCGATATCTCTCTTCGACCGATCGGACGAACTGGGCACGACGTTCAGTCGCTAGGAGCAATTTCGTGAAGTCACCCTCCTCGGCGACGATCCGAGAGAGGCTCGAGTTACCCGGGAAGCGTGTCGAGAACTCGTCAATCGTCTCCTGAAATGCCCGAACGAACCTGCTCTGTATAGCCACGACCTTGTATGTGAGTTCCTCGAGGTCATCGCGGATCTCAATCATGTCGCCGATGGCAGATCCTAGCACTCGTCTCGCCAACTCATGATCGGCTGAGAGTTCGCTGCTACTGGTCCGCTCATCATTGGCACCAAGGACGGACCACCACGACTCCTCTCCCGTCAAAGTGTCTCGCAATCGGACTGCGCAGCCGGGTGCGACGAGTTCCGGCTCCGTCATCTCATGATCATGTGCGAGATAGATGGCGAAGTAACCAGTGTGCAGGTCGGGATCGTCAATGCCAAATCGCCGTGCACGATAGGCGTCCTCAAGTGCGCCATTGAGGCCGAGCATGTGCTTCAGCTTCGCCACCTCCAACAGATGTCGAGGATCGTCTCGCAGGGCAGACTGCTCGATGCTTGCGAGGGTCTCTATCGCTGCATCTCTCAATCGTGAGCGGAACTGAAGGAGGGCAAGTCGTACTCGATCGGACTCGTTCGCGTCAGTCCGCATGCAAATCTGTTCCCGAAGAGCAACAGCTGGCAGGAGGTCGCCCGCAATCTCAAGAATCTGCGCCTCCGTGTCTATCACATGCTTCGGAACGTCGACGCGGGTCTTCCTAATCTGTCGAGACCACGTCAACGCTTCACGAAGACGCCTGGCTTCGGCGAGGCAGGTGAGCAGGTCGAGCGACAAGGGATGCAGAGGCGAACCATCCACCACCTGCGTGAACGCGTCAGCTGCGTCGCTGAATCGCTCCAGCTCCCAGTAGAGGTTGCCCAATCGGAACTGAATCTCCGGATTCGGGGAATCATCGGCAACTGAAAGGGCCCTCTGTAGGTCCTCCGCCGCCCCGGCGAAGTCGCCCAAAGATCGCCGCCAAGTGGCTGATAATGCAAGGAGCCATGGATCCTCAGGTCGGCTCAGCAGAGATGCTTCCAGTGAGTTCCAGGCCGGATCCTCATCATCCGTTTCCATGTCAACACGGCAAACGAGTTCAGCCTTCCACAGATCGTCCGGCCCTGGATTCTCAAACGTGAACCTGCCCCTGATCAACTCCTTGGCAGCGAGATGATCTCCCAAACGGAGATAGACCTCCGCGAGGGGAGCGATGACGTCGTCTGATCCCATGTCCGTCTGAGCTTGCTCAAATGAGTCCCGCGCCTCTTCGTATCGACCCGCCATCATCAGCACCAGTCCACGCACGTGCAGTGGCGATTCGTCGCGCGGAGCTGCTCTAACGGCGTCGTTGAGGTCGCTCAACGCTGCATCAATGTGTCCTTGAAGAGCCCTGGCAAATCCGCGGATCACGAGGGCGCTGCCGAGTTGGGAATCGAGGTCTGTAGAGCTGAGCAGATCGATGGCCCTACTCGCTGCTTCCTCACACTGACTCAGCCGTTCGTGTGCCGTGTTCTCAGCGGTCCCTCCGGTCCCCAATGACGCTTGCGCCTCAGCAAACAAGCATTGGCTCAGCATCAAATGGGTTCCGAAGTCATTGGGATCTGTTTCGATCAATGTCTGACAGAGCTGCACTGCTTCTTCGAATCGACCTTGCTTCGCTCGCACATCGGCCAGAACCAGCCCACTGGAACGATCTGCGGTCACCCAGCCATGGCGGACAATGAAATCTCGAAGCTGCTCGCTTTCGCCAGTCTCCCAAAGCGATTCGATAACGGCGGCTGCGGCTTGGCCGTTCCGAGAATCCAAGTCCAACGCTCGATGTGCGAGGCTCACCGCGGTCCCAGCGTCGCCCCTCAGCCGCGCGGCAACAGACGCATTCGTGATGCCCTTCGGGTTGTCTGGCTCTAGCTCGTGCGCCTCGTCGAAAAAGAGACACGCATTCTCGTAGTCCTCTTCGGCGATCGCACACGCGCCAAGATTCGTAACTACTCGAAACTTGATATCCACCGGGAGTGAATCTCGATTTCCGATCGCCTCTAGTTGTCTGCGCGCGTCCCGGATGTGCCCGAGTTCGATGAGTTCTCGGGCAGTGACGATCTTCCGCTCTGTTTCTTCATGCCTGGGATTCGGCTCGGAACTCGCGGAGACAGCCGAAGCCCGAGCGTCGGTGGCTGGGGATTGAGCGTTCAACTGACCAGCATGAGCGTCGGTCGCCAAGCGGTCCAGCGCCGCCATGGTTTCGCTGTGCTGTTGCTCTATTCGGTTAGCGAGGGCTGAAATGCCGCTCTTACTCTGGTAAATCTCAGACAGGACTTCGCCGAGAAAAAGAGATACGACCTCTTCAGCGAGCCTCTCGCATTCCGTCCTCGATGGCATGTAGAAGCCACCCTCGGTGATGAACGAAGAGACGACCTCTTCAGCATCGAAGTCTCTCTCGCCGGTCTGCGCTAGTTCGAAGAGCTCCCTGAACTTATCGCTCTTGACCCAGTTCTCCAGGGCTGTCTCCACGCCTGGAACATCGGCACTGCCTACCGCATCCTCGGCGCGACGATCGCTGTGAAATTTGATGCTCGTCGATCTGATTGCTCGGTCGATATTGACGACATCGTCCCAACTTGCGACGACGAGTCTGGCCGCAATTCCAAGAAGAACCTCAGGACCCATGTCGAGATGCCTGCCTCGTTCGGGCATATGGATTACCCACATTACTCGATCCTGACGTGAGTTGTTCGCCCTTGCACGCGTCTTCCACAGTTGCCAATGGGTGCTTCACCTCTGCGGCGACCTGCCGGACCCAGATACCCAGCGTCAGCGGCCGAAGCAGCCCGTGCAGCCACCAGGTCAAGGCCAATTGCCAGCGCAGCCGACGTTGCGCCCGCCGCCGCCAGCGCAGTTCTTGGTCCCGCCGTCGTTCGCGCCAGGGCGCATCGGCCGGGGGCGGGGTTAGACCGAACACCCCGATCAAGCGCAGCTCCAAGTTCAGCCGTCTGCGCTCCACCCGTAGCCAGGCCAAGGTGTGCCGCGCCGCATTGCGTTCCGTCCAGGCCCCGCGTCACTCGACCACTCACTCCGCCGCCGCTCCGTAGACCTGCTTCTCGCCCGGCTCCGCCTCCTCGGTGATCAGCTCGGGGAAGACGCGGCGGGGCGTGACCACGGACCGCTTATGCTTGCCCGCGTCGACAGCATCCACACTTTCCACATCGATGTGGTCATCCCCACGACCCCGTCCTTGTGCGGCCTGGCCCTCGACCGCCTCCACCCGTTCCCGCGACTCGCTCACTTCCGCCCGCAGCGCCTCGACCTCATGACGCAAGTCGTGCTCGGGTTCCTGTAGGTGGGCCTTCTCCCCACCCTCCGGTTCGTCGGCCCCCGGAGCCGACGCAGCAGTCCCCTCCCCCTCGCGCTCGCCCAGTTTCCCCTGCTCCCGCAGGTGCTTCTGCAGCGCCTCGCACATCCGCCGGCTGACGTGATGCGAACCAAGGCACCTGACGGCAGTACGGTAGTCGACACTAAGCCGCTCGCCCGCCTTGACGACGTCCTGTTCTTCGACCAACCGGTCCAGTGCCTCCAGCAACTGCTCATCGCTTGAACTAAAGCTCACCCGCGTCCACGTCGCCCCATCGGTTCGAGCTCCCACCAGCGCGATATTGACCCTGAGTCGCAGCCGCTTGGAAAGGCCTTCACGTGCACCAAGTCAATCCGTGTTCGCTGCGCCGTCTTCCTCGCTCTCGCCTTCCCGAGGCTCAGCCGGCGGCCGAAGCAATTCGGCCTGGCGCGCCTCGAGTTCGCGCTGCAGTTGTTGTTCCAGCGTCGGCCCGCGGCCCCACATCCCCAGACTCGAGATGCGCGCGACGTAGTGCAGCGGGAGCGCCCACAGACGCTGTCGGCACACGCGGTCAAGACTCCTCAAGCGCAAGCGCAGCTCGGTCGCCCGGCGCACGCTGTCCTAGGGGGCGTCCGCCGGCGGCAGGGTCAGCCGGTGGTCGTCGATCAGCTCGACCTCCACGACCAACAGGCGCTCCCGTAGCTTGAGCTAGGCCAGGATATGCAGCGCTTCGTTCAGGTCGGCCAACCTGCGCCGGGAACCAGCCAAGGAGAGCACCGGACTGAACCGAAGTAGGCGAAGTAGGATTGGCCCAATCAGGAGCGAGCCGCAGGCGTTGTTCCACCTTTGCAAGCGCCCGAAACCGGCTAAGGAGCGCAACGTGTCAACCTTCACAGAGAATCCATTTTGGGCTGAGTTCCGTCAGTTTCTGGGTGAGTTCCTTGAGAGCCTGTCGCCTATAGAAGGGTTGAGCGGCGAACGCGCGGCGATGTTCTGGTGGCGCGAGGGTACGGGCTCTCTCTCGCTTGACCAAGAGGAATCCAGAAGATATCGAGCGCTCTTGCGGAACGCGCAACGAGCGGTGGCCCCGCAGGACGATCTATCGAGGGCGACCATTGACAGGGCGTTGCAGGACGCTATGTTCTCCGTCGCTGTAGCTCGGCGACAAGCCGGAGGCGACGCGGCTGAACTGATTGAGCCCGCGATTAGATCCACCAAGGACATCCTGGAGGGCAGGCCGAAGGAGTTTGTCTGCTGGATCGAAGTACACGGTTTCGACGCGTCCGCCTTGCCGAGCCACTACGGCGGCACGGCATTCGAACCATTCGGACAATCGCACCTGGATCGGTTGGAGGCGATTGATCAGGCGAGCAATGCGCCGATTCCCCAAGCGAGCGCCCTGCACATGCTCGGCCAGGAGCTCGCGTTCGAGGGTCGCGTCATTGCGGTCCAGCAGGTGTACGCTCGCGACTCGAAGGCAGCCATCGCCTTGGCGTCACGGGAGGTTGCCGCGACGCTCGACTGCCTCAACTGCTTTGTCGAAGTCATCCCATACAACCATGCCGTACTACGTGTAGCGAACAGCCAACACACGGCTGGTGCTGCCATCCGCTTCGCGTACAGCAAGGCCGGCAGCTTTCGCAACAGCCCGAAGAGCGACATCCCATGGGAGTTCTCAATGAAGCATCTCTGGAAACTTGACGGCACGGCTGGCCACGCGATGAGACAGCTGGACGAGTTGCTGAAGCATGATCGCCGTACAGAAGTCGAAGAGTTGCTGGTCCGCGCGGCGCGTTGGGTTGGTCGAGCCTCCTCCGCGGACTCCACCGAGGACAGTTTTCTCTATTCCTGGATTGGCGTCGACTGCATGATGAAGCCGGTTTCGAGGAAGGACAAGACGCTGCTCGAGCGCATCAAGTGGATGTTGTCGGACTTCTCAGATGTCGGAGAGGTTGGTCGTCTTTGGCGCCTCCGAAACGCGCTCGTCCACGATGGCCGCCTTGAGATTCCGGAGTTTAACAAACGCATGCTGCAGATCGTCGCCCTCAACCTCCTCGTCCGGCTGTTGGTCAATGACGCTGTGAAGAGCATTGAGACACTGGCAGACCTAGACCGGTACTTCGAATCCCAGGTCAAAGGGACCTGAAGGATCGGCGAGCGCCTTCGAGCCAAAACGTGCCAGGAGCCAACCATGCCCAGATCGTGGCCAAGAGTCAACATAGTCGGCGTTCAGCGATTCTGATAGGAACTAGCTGTTCACCTGCCCCGCCGTAGACCCGCACCTCGCCCGGCTCCGCCTCCTCCGTGATCAACTCCGGGAAGACGCGGCCGGGCGCTACCACCGACTACCGTTACGTGCCCACGCCGGCAGCATCCACACCCTCCACGCCAACGCCTTCGTCGCCGCACGTCTTGCAGCTCGATTCGGCGCAGACGCAGTGCGTTCATTGTCGAAGAGCAGCGATTCCGTCAGTGTCGATTTGTTCCGGTAATGATGGCGCAGGACCGTTTCGGCGTTCAGGAACGCCGTTGGCGTGGACGTAGTTGCTCACGGTAACACGCGAGAGCCCGAGCAGACGGGCGGT
>JAJEBU010000153.1 GCA_022822375.1 Dehalococcoidia bacterium | reverse complement strand
GGCGGCGGAGAGCATGCGCTCACCTAGAACCATGAACACGTTCGCTGATCCTGAGAGTCTCGCGGCGGTTCGGTACTCGGTGCCTGCCAGTATTGTCTTCTCTCGCGCCTTGATTGCTGCCTCGTCGGCCTTGCTGAATTGGTCATGGCGCAAACTGTCCCGTGTGAACGGCGGATTCATAATCACCAGGTCCATCGGCGGCGGATCCGCGCCCGCCGACTCCTCGCTTTCCACCTGCGACACGCTCGGTTGGCCCGGCCAGGGCATCAGCTGCGGCTGCTGATCGAGAAACTCCAGCGAACCGGTGTACGCCCGGCCGCCCTCCACGCCCAGCAGCGTGCGGAAGATGTTCATCCGCTCGAACTGCGTCTTCGGACTCAGCATCCCCAGCGTCGTCGCTGCCATATGCGTCGCCGTCAGATTGATGTCGTAGCCCCACAACACGTCCTCGACCATCGACTGCGCGAGCAGCGCTTCCTCGTCGTCGCTCAGCGAACCCGCGGCCTGCATCCGCAGATCGCGAATCCGCTCCGCCGCCGTCATCAGCAGCGTCCCCGTACCGCAGGCTGGATCGCAGATGCGCAAGTTGGCAATCGCGTCGGGACTCGACCAATCGCGGTCTTCCTCCCGAATTGCCAGCCCGGCCAGCAGCACGGCCGCTGCGGTCGATGTGTAGTACGACCCGTCGTAGCGCGCCGTGTCCAGCACCCGATGGAAGATGCGTCCCAGCAGGTCATGCCGCAGCCCCTGCGTGCGCGGCGCCAGATCGCGGATGGTCCGCGCCAGCGTGTGCACGATCAGCTGCGTGTGTGCGTCGTTGGGCAGCGCCAGCAGCGCCGTCCGCGCCGCCTCGAACACCGGCCGATAGTCAACAGCCAAAATCGCCTGCCACGCGTCGAGATGCACGCCCACTGACGTGTCCGCATGGCCCTCGTCGGCGCAGATCGAAGCGCTCAGCGGCGGCCAATCGCCACTCCAGCCCTCCGGGCGCTCGGTCTGCTGCAAATGCTGTTGGAGGCGATGGTGGAAGAGCATGGCCGTCGCGATCACCAGCATCCCGCGCTTCGCCGGCGTGAACCAGCCATCTCCCGACTTGCCGCTAGCCGGCAGGTCAAGCGCCCGCGCAAGCGCCTGCCGTGTCGGAGTGAGCAGCCCCGCAACAGCCTGATTGAGGCCGTCTGATAGCGCCTGCGCGGCGTCATCGACCTCGAACGCCGCCGGCGCTTGCCGAAGCGCAGCAGCCAGCTCGCCGATCGTGCCCGACGACCACGTCGGTTGCTGCTTCAGCTTCCGCGCGGCCTCAGTCCGCAGCGACCAATCGATCCGCGCTGCAGAGAGCGCGGCCACGGTTTGACCAGCGGGATAGTTGACCGCGAACACGACGGTGGTCAGGCCGTCCTTCAGCCGACCCTCAGCCTCCTTGAGCGCCTGCTTCTGATTGTTCGCCTCGGCCTCCAGCATCAGCGTCTGGCCGTCGAGCTGAACTACCACGTCGATCTTCTTCTTGCCCGTTCGCTGCTCGGCTTGGGCGTCGAGCCCGTGCTCTTTCAACAACCGGGCCAGCTCGCCGTTCAACAGCTGTTCATCGTCGTGCCTGGACGCCACCATCGCTTACTCCTCCCAACACAATGCCCGAGCGCGCAGCATGGACATCACGTAATGCTGCGCGTTGTCGCAGCGCAGACTGCTGCGATGCAGCGCGCTGCGCACGGCGCCCACGTGCTCGGGACCGCCGATCAGCGCGTGTTCCGGCCCGTCGACTTGCAGGCTCAGCAGGAAACGCATGCTCAGCTTCAGCGCCTCGCGGTAGCGGGCCGTCCTCGCCTGATCGCCCTCGCGTCGCGCGATCGCCAGTGCGCTTGCGATGCCTTCGCTGTAGGCCGCGGTACCAATCCCCGGCGTGTTCTGGAACGCCCCGACCCAGAGCGGATTCTCGTGCCCTGCGTTGTGCTGCGCAGTGAGCGCCCAATCGGCCATCTCGTAGGCGTAGTCCCGCGCCGACTCGTCATTGGTCAACTCGTGCCAGTGGTCGCAAGCCTGGATCATCCAGGTCGTGAACGACAGGTCGCGCTCGTCCTCGTCCGCCCACCTCGATCGATAGTGCCTCAGCGCGCGCTCGACAGCCGACTTCAGCCTCGGACGCTTGCGGATCGCATAGCGTCGCGCCAGCGCCAGCGCGATCTGACCGGCGAAGTACGTCTCCGTGCCCTCCAGCTCCATGCCCCGGGCGCTGGTCCCGAATCGACCGTCCGGCGCTTGGACCGCGAGCAGCGACGCGGTGAGCTGTTCCACGGTCTCGCGGGCGATCGTCAGCGACGATCCCAGCTCGGAGATCGCCAGCAGCAGCAGCGGCGGAGCGCCCAGCTTGGCCTCGCCATAGATGTCTTGCAACGTGAACAGCCGGCCGGGACCATCGCGCCGCAGGCTCGTATCGAGGATGCCGCTGATCGCCCGAGCAGCAGCGGCACCGATCTGACGGTCGCGGGTCAGCCGTGCGACGAACGCGATCGCCCACGCGCAGCCGCACTGTCGGACGAGCTGGTCGCCAGGCGTCCAGGACTGCTCGCGCGGCGAGAACTCATAGGCGAACAGCCCGTTCGGGAGCTGATGCCTCAGCAGCCACGCCGCGGCCTGCAGCGCCGATCCGGTCAGACGGTCGGGCAGCACTGCCTCTTGCTGGACGAGGCGGAACCCGCCGGACCGCGCCGGAATCCGCTCTCCGTCCGACGGCGCCACCGATCCCAAGGCCTCGACCGTGCTGAACACGTCGACCGTGGTCGACGCTGCGAGCCGCGCGCCCGGCTTGCGCACTTCGCGGTTGAGTTGCTTGGCCCAGGCCGAGCGTCGACCATCATCTCGCAGCGCATCAAACGGCCAGCCACGCGCGACATGGCCGCTGTCGGACAGCAGCAGTCCCTGGTAGCCGTGCAGCGGCGCCTGGATCAGCCCGATCAGACCCTGAGGCCGGCGTGATTCTCGCGAGGCCTCAATCTCGACGCCGAGCGCGTCGCCCGGCTGATCGCTCTCGCCGCCGAGCGCGCGGCGCAGCGCGGCGCCTGCGCGCTGCGCCGCC
>JAJEBU010000053.1 GCA_022822375.1 Dehalococcoidia bacterium | reverse complement strand
CGATTCGCGACTGGAGCGTTGGCGTCGCGTGGCCGTTGAGGCGGCAGAGCAATCGCGGCGCGATCATGTGCCCGTGCTGAGACCGCCGATCAGCATGTCTGAACTTGCACCAGCGACGACCAGCCTGCGGCTGATCGCTTCCACGGCCGAGCGCGGCCGCCGCATCTCAGCAGCGATCGGATCTGCCGACCATGCCGAGGTGCACATACTCGTGGGACCGGAAGGCGGCTGGACCGCAGCGGAAGCGCAAACGGCCCAAGATCGCGGCTGGCTCCCGATCACCCTGGGACCGCGGCCGCTGCGCACTGAGACCGCTGCGATCGTGGCTGTCGCGCTGATCGTCGACTGTCTCCGCTAACCGCGCACCTAGCCGCGCACCAGGTTGGTCGCGGCAATGGCGTTGGCCGGGTTCAGCTCCTGGTCGGGATCGGGGAATTCGAGCAAGCGCAGCCAGGGCAGCGGGTTGACCGTGACGCCGCGCACGACGACTTCCCAATGCAGATGTGGGCCGGTGGCCAGCCCGGTCGCGCCCATGCGGGCGATCAGATCGCGCTGCTGCACGACGACGCCGGGCGTCTGCAACAGCTCGGAGAGGTGGTAGTAGCCGCTGTAGACGCCCGCGCCGTGGTCGATGATCAGGCCGTTGCCGCGCCGCCGCGTCTGTCCAGCCCAGCTGACAATGCCCGCGTTGGCCGCGGTCACCGCTGCGCCGGTCAGGCCGCCGAAGTCGATCCCCGTGTGGTACTCGGAGATTGGACCGCCGTTGAACGAGCGCTGCTCGCCGTACAGCGCGGTGATCTCGCCCGACGACGGCGGGTCGAAGACGCCCAGCCAGTGCAGCTGGGGCGTCAGCGTGGACTGGAACGGTTCCCGCGCGGCATAGTCTTCGCTGCGGATCGCGGGCTCGAGCAGCGCCGCATTGGGACCGTCGATCTGGATATCGTCGACGGTCCACTCGACCGCGCTGATTTCGATCACCGTTTCCTGCCAGAGCAGCTGCTCGCCGCTCGGCCCCCACACGGCGACACCCAGCGCGTGCGGTCCGATCTGCTCGTTGGCGTCGATGCCCACGAAGCCCACGAAGCGATCATCGTGCTTGAGCAGCGAGAACGCCTGACCCTGCCACGACATCGACGCCGCCTGCGCGCCGGGCGCTTCGACGAGCAGCAGCACGCTGTCTCCCTGCCGCGCCGGGTGCGGGATGATGTAGACGAGCGGCTCGGGAAGTGCTGCCTGCCGCTGCGCTTGCGCAGATCGGTCGGCCGACGACTCGTCCGGCGCGTCCGCCGAGGGCTCTCCCTGCGGCGCAGACACATCGGCTTGCGGACTGCTCGGCGATGACTGCGGCGCGGCTTGGCTGCTCGTTGGCGGCGGCGCGAACGGATCCAGACCGTCGTCTCCGCAGGCGACGAGCAGGACGCCCGCTCCTGCGCTGACCATCGCCTTCAACAGTGTGCGGCGGTTGAGCAGGACTGGTCGGGGAATCGGCGTCGTGCGGTCTCGCGTCACAGCGCATTCACTGTACACATATCAGCTAGGCTCTCAACAAGCGCACCTGCACCAGAGACCGTCCAGCGCCGCGCCGGACGGATCCCACAGCGGAGACCTTCCGATGGACGATCCCCGAACGGTACTGCTCAGCGTCGTCGCCAACGTCGAACGCGTGATTCTCGGCAAGACGCCAGAGGTACGACAGGCGGTGATCGCGCTCGTCGCGGATGGACACCTGCTGATCGAGGACGTGCCGGGCACGGGCAAGACGATGCTGGCGCGCGCGCTGGCCGTCTCGACCGGCTGCACCTTCAACCGTATTCAGTTCACGCCCGACCTGCTGCCGTCGGACGTGACCGGCGTCTCCGTCTACAACCAGAAGACGCAGGACTTTGAGTGGCGGCAGGGACCGATCTACTCGCAGATCGTGCTGGCCGACGAGATCAACCGCGCCACGCCCAAGACACAGTCGGCGCTGCTCGAAGCGATGGAGGAGCGCCAGGTCACGGCCGACGGCGTGACGCGTCAACTGCCGCCGCCGTTCATGGTCATGGCGACCCAGAATCCCGTCGAGTATGAAGGCACGTTCCCGCTGCCCGAGGCGCAACTGGACCGCTTTCTGCTGCGCATCCACCTCGGCTATCCCGACGCCAACGACGAGGTGGCCGTGCTCGAGGGACAGCAGCAACAGCACCCGATCGCGGCGCTGCAACCCGTCACATCACCCGAGGAGGTGCGCGAGATTCACCGCGTCGCGCGCGACATCTGGGTCGACCCGCAGCTCAAGCAGTACGCCGTGCAGTTGGTCGCCGCCACGCGCACGCACGAGGCGGTGTATCTGGGCGCGTCGCCGCGTGGATCGCTAGCGCTGTTCCGCTGCGCCCAGGCCTCAGCGCTGTTGGCCGGACGCGACTACGTGATTCCCGACGACATCAAGACGCTGGCCCACCCGGCGCTCGGGCACCGCATCATCCTCAGCCCATCGGCACAGGTCCGCAACCAGGATGCCCGCACGGTGATCGACGACGTGCTCGAGCGCGTGCCGGTGCCCGGCGCCCGCGCGGCGTCGTGATCCGCGCGCCGGACCGAAGAATCGACTAGTACGGTGCGCGGGCTCGTCGGCGCTCTCGTCAGCCCTGTCCGATCAGCCTTCGGCGGCGCGTGGCGCGCGACCTTTGGCACGCGCCGCTCGCTGAGCATCGTGGTCACACTTACGATCATCGCCTTTGCTGTCGGATTCGCGTCCAACTACTGGCTGCCGCAGCGCCTGGGCTACACGCTGCTCTTCGGCATCGTCCTGGCCGGCGCCTGGACCTGGTCCTCGGGACAGGGCGTGCGCGTGCGCATGTCCCGCTCGCGAGATCGTGTGCAGGCCGGCGAGTCGATCGTCGAGCGCTTCGAAGTGATCAACGGCTCTGCGATCCCGAAGCTCTGGCTCGAGGTGGAAGAAACGACCGACCTGCCCGGCCACAGCGCGCGCTTCGTGACCTCGCTGGGCGGCGCCGGCCACCGCAACTGGCGCGTACAGACGGTCTGCCACCGGCGTGGTCTGTACAACCTCGGGCCGATTACCGTGCGCAGCTCGGACCCGTTCGACATCTTCCACCGCGAGCTGCGCTTCGGGCATCGGCGCGGACTGGTGGTGTATCCGAGGGCGCTCGAGCTGCCGCGCTACTCGGCGCCGCCCGCCAACCTGCCCGGCGAGGGACGTTTCCGCCGACGCACACACTACGTCACGCCCAACGCGTCGGGCATCCGCGACTACGAACCCGGCGACTCTGTCAACCGCATCCACTGGAAGAGTTCGCTGCGCACGGGATCGCTGAAGGTCAAGACCTTCGAGCTCGACCCGGCCTCGCACCTCTGGGTGGTGCTCGACCTCTCCAGCCAGGATCACATGGGCACTGGCGACGACGCGACGATCGAGACAGCCGTCACGGTCGCCGCCTCCGTCGTACGGCTGTTCATCAACCAGAACCGCTCGGTCGGACTGATGATGTTCGGCGATCGGCTCGACGTGATTGAGCCTGACCGCGGTTCGCAGCACTTCGGCCGGATTCTGGAGTCGCTCGCCGTCGCGCAGCCCGTGGGGACGGTGCCGGTCGCGTCGATCCTCTACCAGCAGTCACGCCGCTGGGGGCGCCACACGACCGTGATCGTGATTACCGCATCAACCGATCCACGCTGGCAGGGCGCGATCCGCACGCTCACCCAGCGCGGCGTCAAGGCGGCCGTTGCGCTGCTCGACCTCGAGTCCTGGGGCGGCCGATCAGGCGCGCCGGCGACCGCTGTGGAGCTGCGCGCGATGGGCGTGCAGGTCAACCTGATCCGCCAGGGCGACCACATCCCCTCGGTGATGGTCGGTCAGATTCCCGGCGGCCGAGCACCGTCCGGCGCTGCCAGCGCTGCCAGCGTTGACCCATCGACCAACGGAACGCCTGTCGCGTCACCCGGGCCCCAGGCTCCGATGGCGTTGGAGGATGTGCCCGCCGAGCCCGCTGGCGTCAGCGCCGCTCCCGAGTGGAGCGGCGGCCCGCTTGAGGAATCGGATCAGTGATGAGTGAGCAGCAGCCGCAATCCGCCGCCGATCCACCCAGCACGCTCGCGGGCGAAGCCGAGCGCCGATTCTTCGCGCGCCGCTCCAACCGCGAGACGCTGGTGGTGTCGGGCCAGGAGCGGCCGCTGACGCGCCTGCAGCGCGCGCTGGAATCCACAATCACCTTCGGCATCCTGTTGCTCGTCGCGCTCTCGACGGCCAACAGCATCTACGTCGCCGGTTGGGTGGCGGAAATGCCCGACCTGCGCGTGACCGCGACCATCGCGGTCATCCTGGCGATGGCGCTGGGGCGAATCCAGCGGTTGCGCTGGCCCCTGGCGATGCTCGCGGGCGCGGTGCTCGGCGGTGCGCTGATCATGGGGCAGATCACGCAGCTCGAGACGCTCGGTGGACAGCCGCTCTTCTGGGACAGATTCAGCGATTTTGGCTTTCGCTTCGCCGACTGGTTCGAGCAGGCCTTCAGCGCTGGCCTGACGACCGACAACCTGCCGTTCGTCTTCTTTGCCGATGTGCTGGTCTACATCGCGTCTTTCCTGGGCGCATATGCGGTCGCGCGTTGGCGCAACGCCTGGGTCGCGATGATCCTGCTCGGCGCCCTGCTCGCCGTCAACGTGTCGTACCTCGCCGACCGTCAGTGGAACCTCTCCTACGGCTTTTTCCTGACCGGTTCGATGCTGCTGCTGATGCGAGCATCGCTGCTTCGGCGGATGGACCAGTGGCGCGCGCAGGGATCGGCGTATCCCGACTGGATCTCGCTCTCGTTCCTCGGCGCGACGATGATCGCCATCGTGCTGCTGCTGACGCTCTCGCGCGTGCTGCCGCGGCCTGATGAGTCGCAAACGCTGGAGGACGCCTGGGCTGCCATCGCCGAGCCGTTCGACGGTCTGAACGACGACTTTCGCCGGCTCTTCAGCGGGATCGACTCACGGCGCGGGGTGCCGGTGCACTCTTTCGACGACTTCCTCGTGCTGCAGGGCGACGTCGATCCGGGCGACGCGATCGTGCTGCGCGTCGCGGCGACCGAGCCTGGTCTGCTGCGCGGCGCCGTCTACGATGAATACACCGGCCGCGGCTGGCGACAGAGCCCCTCAGTGGCGCGAACCGTCCCTGAGCTCGAACCGATCAGCGGCAGCGCCGAGACAGACGACACGTCGGTGCGGGACACGGGGACGATCAGCACGGAGTACCTCGACCGCCGCCCGGTCGCCGCACAGATTTCCGTCGAACGCTCGCCCGCGGTGCTGTTCTCCTTTGGCGCGCCGTTGTTGGCGAACAAGGACACCCGCGTCGACACGCTGGAGAACGTCGAGTTCACCGTCGACTTTGAAGCGCCCGATCGCTTCGACGGCACCGACCTCGAGCCAGTCATCGACGCCATCACCGAGCGCATCGCCGCCGGCAACCGCGACGCCGAGGACGACATCGAGCCGCCCTCAGCCGATGAAGTGGCGTCCTACGTTCCCGCCCAGTACATCCTGCGCGACGTGATCATCGATGGGTCGAGCGGCCAGCCGGCGGGCCTCACCCTCGTCTCCCAACCATCCGAGACCGATGTGCTCTCGCTGCGTCCGCTGACCAATCGCGTGCGGGCTGGATTCACGTATCAGATCACCGGCACCGTCTCGGGCGCGAACGAGGAGGCGCTCGCGTCAGCCGGCGGCGATTATCCGCTCTGGGTCAGCGAGACGTTCCTGCAACTGCCGGAATACGAGGAGCACGAGCGTGCCAACATCGACGCGATGGTGGAGAGCATTGCCGAGAGCTTTCAGCTTCAGCCTGACCCCGAGCGCGATGACGGCGGCTACAACCCGTACGCGATCGCCGCCGCCGTCGAGACATACCTGCGTTCCGCGCCAGCCATCGACGAGGACGGCCGCATCGTCCGAGACGACGAGGGCAATCCGACCGCGCTCTATCCGCTGACCACCGACATCGAGCTGCCGCCTGCGCAGTCCGACGCGGTCTACTGGTTCCTGTTCGAGAACCTGGAAGACGGTCGTCCGATCGGCGGCTACTACGATTACCACTCGTCGGCGATGGCGATCCTGCTGCGCGCGGCCGGCGTACCGGCCAGGATCGCGACGGGCTTCGTGCTCAGCGAGAACAACTTCGACGACCGTACCCAGAACAACATCGTGCGCGGCCACGACGCGTACGCCTGGGTCGAGGTCTACTTCCCCGAATACGGCTGGGTTGACTTCGATCCGACGCCCAGCACGTCGGCCGATGAGGCGCTGGCTGCCATCGCGGGCGGCGCCGGCGGCGGCACGCGCATCGCCGCGCAACGGCTCAGCACCCCGCGCTTCGACCTGCGACCCGGTCTCGGCGGCGGCGACCTCTCCGACATTGTGCTCGACGACATCCTCCAATACCTCGCCGCAGGCACGCTGCCGGGCGAGAGCGCACTCGTCGAGACGGGACTGAACCGCTGGTATTGGTTGGGACCGACCATCGCGGCCGCGGTGGTCGCCGCGCTCGTGCTGCTCTTTTGGATCGGCTGGCGGCTCTCGCTGCGCGGCATGGAGCCGACGGCGCAGCTCTGGGTCTCCACGGCGCGCCTGGCTCGCTGGACTGGCATCGCGGCAGAACCATCGACCACGCCGCAGGAGCACGCGCGGCTGATTGACGACGTACTCGGTCGCAACTCAGACGCGATCGCGCTCGCCGGCCACTACACCGCCGCACGATTCGGACGCAAGGCGCTCTCAGAGGTCGAGCAGGCCCACGCGGCAGACCTCTGGAAGTCGCTGCGCAACGGACTGATTCGGCGCTCGCTGCGGATCGCTCCGCGACAGCACCCCACAGAGCCCGAGGCGCCAGCATCAGCGGCGGCCGGGGACTGAACTCCCTACCAGTCCAGCGCCCGCTCTGTGTCGGACAGGGTTCCCGCGGCGAGACGCTCGCCCGGCACCGCTCGCAGCGCGTCGAGCACGGCCAACGCTTGCTCCAGCGTGGCGTACTCCAGCGGCAGCTCCTCCAACGCCTCGCGCAGCTCGGCTCGCGCCGTTTCGCGCCGCGCGGCGATGGACTCCTCCTCAAACGTCGGAGCGGTCGGCAACCCGCCCGCGTCGAGGCCGCGATCCTCGCCTCCCATTCCCGCGTCGGACTGCGATGCTTCGACGGACTGACTGTCCTGCGATGCCTCGTCCGCACCGCCCGCTGCGCTGGAGGACTCTCCCGACAGTCCCAGACTGCCCTGGCCGGCCTCGGCGCTCTGGCCAGACTCGTCTGGCGGTGGCTGATTGCGTTGCGCCGGCGAGGCGTCCGCCTGCAGCGCGTCGAGCATGCCGGTGACGATCTCCAGATTGACCTTCGCATCCAGCAGCGACGGCGATTCGCGCAGCGCCTCGATGTAGGCCTGGCGCGCGCCGAGCAGGTCGTCGTTGGCCCAGCGGTGGTTGCCCGCGTGGAACCATGCGGTCGCGCGGACGGCGGCTTTGTCCGAGCGCAGGGCGGCCAACGTGTCGGCCTCGGCGCGCTCGTACGCGCCCAGTTGGTGCAAGGCCCGGCCGGCGTTCAGGTGCAGGCGCGGTTCGATGGGCTCGCCGCGCGCCCGCGAAATGCGCTGCGCTTCGCGCCAATCGACGAGCGCCGCGTCATACTCACCAGCGTCGTAGTGCGCGACGCCGTCGCGGTTCAGCTGCTCGACGCTGACGCCGCTGCAGCTTCCGACTCCGAGGGCCGCGCCGACGAGGAGCGCGAGCCAGGCCGGTCGACGCCAGCTCGCGCCGAACGCTCGTGCGCCTGAAGCGAGCACCAGCAGCAACGCCGCAGCTCCCGAGAACCACTGGAACTGTTCCGCGAGCGCGGTCTCCTCGACGATCACCGGCCGCACCAGGTCCAGCGCGGCGAGGTCAGCCGTCATCGAGGCCATCCGTCCCGGCGCATCGAGCTCGACGTAACGACCGCCGCCCGCGTCCGCAATGTCCTGCAGATGCTCGGCGTTCAGCCGCGTGACGACCGGTTGCCCGGTGCGCGGATCGATCCGCGGCTCGCCGAAGGGTCCCGAAGCGATGGTCGCGCCGACATCGGAGCCGACGCCGAACGCGAAGACTTGCACTCCCGACGCGCGCGCCGCAGCAGCTGCCGCGGGCGCATCGCCGTCATGCACCTCGCCGTCGCTGACGACCGCAATCGCGCCGTTGGCCGCGGCTGCGCCGTCTTCATCCGCTGCCCGCTGGATGGTCAATGCGGCGAGGTCAATCGCGTCGGCCAGATTGGAGCCGGGCCGCACCAGCGCTTCGCCGGGTTGCATCGCGTCGAGCACCTGCAGCGCTGCGTCGTGGTCTCGGGTCAACGGGAATCTGAGGAAGGCGCTGCCGGCGAAGATGACCAACGCCACGCGGTCACCGCGACGCGCATCGATCAGTCGGCGCACCTCCGCCTGTGCCGCGCGGAAGCGGCTGACCGCGCCGTTCGAGACATCCGCCGCCGCCATGCTCTGCGACACGTCCAGGGCGATGACCAGCGAAGACTCGGACTGGCTCAGCGTCTGCTCACCCTCGCTCCACTGCGGTCTCGCGGCGGCGACGGCGATCAGCGCCAACGCAATCAGCAGCAGCGCCCGCGAGGCGGCGCTGCCCGCTCGCCCGCCCGACACGTCCGCGCCGAGCGCGATCTGTTGCAGGCGTCTCGCCCGCCACATCCACCACCAACACACAGCGGCCGCGGGCGCCAGCGCCAACAGCGTCAGCATCCAGGGCGAGCCGAACTGCAGCATTACCGGCGTCACGGCGATTGCCTCCACCAGGTGGCGCGGAGGACCAGCTCCAACACGAGCAGCAGTCCTGCGGCCAGCAGGATCCAGGGGGCCAGCTCGACCGTGCTGAGGAACACTTCGTCGCCGACGCGCTTGCGCTCGAGGTCGGAGATCTCTTCGTACGCGGCGGCCAGCTCGTCCGCGTCGCTGGCGGAGAAGTAGACGCCGCCGGTCTCATCGGCCATGTAGACCAGCGTCAGCTCGTTGAAGCTGACGCCGACCTGACGCACGGTCGTGGGCAGACCGATGGTGTAGAGCCGCACGCCGGTCGCGCGTGCGACGGCAGCGGCCTGGTTGGGCGTGATGTCGGGCACGTTGTTCTCGCCGTCGGTCAGGACCACGACGATGCGCGAGGCTGCGTCGGAGCCGCGCAGCAGATCAATCGCCTCCATCGTCGCCACGCCCAGCGCGGTGCCGTCGGCGATCAGGCCGCTGCGGACCGACACATCGATCATCTCGTCAATCGCATCAAGATCGAGCGTCAGCGGGCTGAGCACGAGCACCGAGCGCTGAAACATCACCAGGCCGATTCGGTCGCTGCCGTTCTGCTGGCGCTCTGCGACGAAATCTCGCGCGACCCGTCGAGCCGCCTCCATGCGCGTCTCGTCGCCGCTCAACCGCGCGCGGACCATAGACGAGGACGTATCCATCACGAGCACGATGTCGATGCCTTCGGCGGGTCGCACGGCTTCGACGGTGGTCGCCTGCGGACGGGTCGCGGCCAGGACGATCAAGATCATCGCCAACACGCGCAGCAGACCGAGCCAGGGCAACAAGCGCAGGCGTCGGCCCGGCGGCGCGGACTCGGGCGGCGCGCCGGCCAGCTGGGGCAGCACGAAGTGCGGACGCGGCAAGCGCGCCTCCCGCCTCAGCAGCCAGAAGTACGGCACGAGCAACACGAACAGCGCGAACAGGGCCGGGTCGTCAATCCTCATGCGCGACCTCCGACCAGATCGCCGCGGCCTGCGCCGCGTATCCGCGCAGACGCTCGGGAGCGGGAGTCTCGCCGCCAAACTGCACCCGATCACAGGCCTCCAGCAGCTGCGTCACGCGGAGCACGACCGAGCTCGGCGCGCCAGCGCGAGCCAGGGCCGGCCCAATCTCGCTGGCCGTGAGTGCGGTCGCCGGCAGCGGCCAGTCCTCCGCCAATCGATCACGAATCGCTGCCGACAGCTGACGGCATTGCTCAGCCGGAGACCGCGCCGAGTCCATCTCGAAGCTCGGCGTCGAATGCGCGGCGTCAACGACCTCGCTGGATGCCGGTGCGGGCATCGGCGCCACGCGTCGACGCCTCACGACGCGCGCGAGCGCGAATCCAACGCCGACGCCAATGATCGCGACGATCCAGGGCGCAAACGTCCGCGCGCCGCCTTCGATCAGGTCAGGATCGGTCAGCGGTTGCGCCTGTGGAGGGTCGCTGAGGACAGATTGAACCTCGACGGTGACGGGTCTGAGCGGTCGCCGGTCAATCGATCCATCGCTGCGGGCGATTCGGACATCAGGCAGCGGCACGTCGAACCTGCCGACACGGAAAGATCGCGTCCGATAGACGATCAGCGTTTCACTGCCGCTGATGGCGGTGCGCAGCGCGGCTGACGGTTCGACCGAACCCAGCTGCAGCGCACCAGGCTCGACCAGCACGCGATCGCCGATCTCGTGACGGACCGTGATTCGAATCTCCACCACATCTCCGACCGTGACCGCGCCCTCAGGCGAGACGTCGACCACGATGTCTGCCTCTTGCGCCGCCGCGACGCTCCAGCAGAACGCCAGCAGCGGCGCGAGTGAGAGCCCCCCGAGTGCGAGTAACCGTCTCACGGCCGCCCCCGTCGCTGACGGAACAGGTTGGCAACGGTTGGCAGCCAGTCATCGTGGGTTTCGACCAGCACGGCATCGCAGCCGCACGCTCTCAGCCGGCTCAGGATCTGTCGACGCTCGGACTGCAGCGCCGCCTGCTGGGCCCTCGCTGCCGCGTCGTCGCCGCGCAGGATGTCGCCGCGCTCAGCGCCTCCCCACTGGATCATGCCGCCGTTCGCATGCTCGAGAGCCGACTCGCGCGCATCGCGGACACAGATGGCGACCACGTCGTGCCGGCGGCTCAGCTTCGCCAGCTCAGCATCCCAGATGTGGTCCGGATGGGTCGGAATGAAGTCGGAGATGATGATGATCACGCCGCGGCGAGGCATGACGCGCCCCGCATAGCGGAGCGCTCGGGCGAGCTCGGTGCGTCCGCCGCCGGCATGCGTGAGCAAGTCGCGGACGATCCGCAGCATGTGGCTGGCACCCTTCGCGGGCGGCACGGCGAGCACGACATCGGTCGCAAATGCCGCCGCGCCGACGATGTCGTTGGCGTCGGCCGCGGCGAGCCCCAGCACACCCGCAATCTCCACGGCGCGCTCCCGCACCGACGTCCCACTCGCGGCGTAGCCCATCGATCCGGAGACATCGACCAGCAGCAGCACGGTCTGTTCGCGCTCCTCCACATAACGGCGCACGACCGGTGCTCGCAGTCGCGCCGTGGCCTTCCAGTCGATCGCGCGGACGTCGTCTCCCGGCCGGTACGGCTGCAGCTCCGCGAACTCCAGGCCTCGCCCGCGAAAGGCGGTGCGGTAGTCGCCGGCGAGCGCGTCTCGCATCGCTCGGCGGGCGCGAACCTCGATCAGGCGCACCTGGCGGCGGATGTCGTCGATGGTCGATGGGGCGTCCGACCGCTCGGGCAGCGGCGGCGCGATCCAGTCGCGGAGGCGACGCATCATCGGGCGCTTATGGCAGCGGCAGCGCGGTCAGCAGCCGCGAGATCACGTCGTCGGCGCTGACGGCGTCGGCTTCGGCCTCGTAGCTCAGGACGAGTCGGTGGCGCAGCGCGTCGTGGGCGACGGCCTTCACGTCGTCGGGCGCGGCGTAATCGCGACCCGAGAGCCAGGCGAGCGCGCGCGCGCTGATCGCGAGCGCCGTCGTCGCGCGCGGCGACGCGCCGTAGTCCACATACGTGCTCAGATCGCGCACCAGGCGTCCCGGTGAGCGTGTCGCACGGACGATCTCCACGATGTAGTCGCGCAGCCGCGCCTCCATTCTCACCGCGGCGACCGATTCCCGCGCAGCGAGCAACTCGTCCTGGTGCAGGACCGGGTGCACTGCCGACGCCTCGCTGTCGATTGCCCCCGCCAGCGTGCGATCGAGCACCTCGCGCTCCTCCAGCTCACCTGGATAGCCCACGCGCACGTTGAGCAGGAAGCGGTCGAGCTGCGCCTCAGGCAGCGGATAGGTGCCCTCCTGCTCGATCGGATTCTGCGTGGCCAGGACGAGGAAGAGCGACGGCAGCGGAAACGTCTGTCCGCCGATGCTGACCTGCCGTTCCTGCATCGCCTCGAGCAGGGCCGATTGGACTTTGGCCGGCGCGCGGTTGATCTCATCGGCGAAGAGGACGTTGGTGAACAGCGGACCCGTGCGGACTTCGAACTTCGACTCGGCGGCGTTGTAGATCTCCGAGCCGGTCAGGTCAGCGGGCAGCAGGTCGGGCGTGAACTGCAACCGCGCGTAGTCGGCGTCGATGCAAGCGGCGAGGGTCGAGACCGTCAGCGATTTGGCCAATCCTGGCACGCCCTCGACCAGGCAGTGCCCGTCGCAGAGCAGTGCCACGAGCAATCGCGTGACGAGGTCGTCCTGTCCGACGATGACGCGCCCAATCTGATCGCGCAGATCGGCGAACGGGCCATCCTCGACGAGCGTTGGCTGGGAGATCGTGGTGTCGACGGACGGCACGGACGCGTCAGGCGTCGCTGGCTGTTCCTGCTGCACCGGCGGTGCGTCAGCTGACGCTGGGTTTGCCTCAGCCGCTCGACGAACGCCTCTGGCCCACTGCGACACGCCACGCCTCCCACTCTGTCCGCCAAGTCTATCGACGACCGCCTACCATTCAGCCACAGCATGGGAAGGCGGTGCGCAATGCGCTTCGGCGTCACAGTCGGCAACATGAATGGCTTCAACGATGATTCGGGCCCCAACGCCAGCATCGACGTCGCGCAGGCGGCCGAAGACCTCGGCTTCGACTCGGTCTGGTGCAACGACCACATCGTGGTGCCCGCGCAGATCGAGTCGCGCTATCCCTACAACGATCTGGGTGATTTCCCCGCGCCGTCGACCATCCAGTGCTTCGAGCCGCTGACGGTCATGTGCGCGCTGGCCGAGGCCACGCAGTCGGTCGAGATTGGCTGCTCGGTCCTGGTCATTCCCTACCGCCATCCGGCCGTGACGGCGAAGATGCTGGCCGTGGCCGACCAGATTTCTGGCGGGCGGATCGTGTTGGGCGCCGGCGTCGGATGGATGCGCGAGGAGTTTGAAGCGCTCGGCCTGCCTGAGGTCTTCTACCGCCGTCGCGGCGCGGTCACCAACGAGTATCTGCGTGCGATGCGGGAGATGTGGACCAACCCCGGCCCCTGCTCGTTCCATGGTCAGTTTGTGGAGTTCCATGACGTCGGCGCATATCCCAAGCCCGTCGCGCGCGACGACGGCGGGACGATTCCAATCGTGATCGGCGGCAACGGAATCAACGCCTGGCGTCGCGCGTCGCGCTACGGCGACGGCTTCCATGCTGCCTTCCAAACGGTGGAGCAGCTGGAGGTCGAAGTCGAAGGTGTCCGCAACGCCTGCGAGCGTGATCGCCGCGACCCCGACGAGTTGGAGATTCAGATGCTGCAGAATCTGCGACCGCACAGCGGATCGCTGGACGAGGACGACCGCCCGCTGCTGCACGGATCGCCCGATCAGATCGCATCCGACCTGCTCGCGCTCGGCCGCGTCGGCTTGGAGCATCTGATCGCCACGCCGATGATGGTCCAGCCGTCAGGCGACACGACCGTCGAGCGCGTGATCAACAGCATGCAGTTCGTGGCAGACGAGATTCTGCCCGCATTCGCCTAGGAGCCACCATGAAGTTCGGCATTCCCATCGGCAACTTCGGCACCGCCGGCAAGTACGGCGGAGTGAATGACGTGATCGACATCGCCGAACGCGCCGAACTGCTCGGGTTCGACTCGGTCTGGGTGCACGACCACATCTTCATGCCCGCCGCGATCAAGTCGCGCTATCCCTACAACGACTCAGGAGTGGCCGGCTTCGCCTACCACCAGGACATCATGGACCCGCTGGCTGTCATGTCGGCGGTGTCCGTGCGTACCGCCGAGATTCAGATCGGCACGTCCGTCTTGATCGTCCCGTACCGCGATCCGCTGTTCCAGGCACAGGCGATCGCCACCATCGACCAGCTGTCGGAGGGCCGTGTGCTGCTCGGCATCGGCGTCGGTTGGATGGAGGAAGAGTTTGAGGCGCTGGGTCTGGGCGGTGAGCCGTTCGAGCGTCGCGGCGCGATGACTGACGAGTGGATGTCGATCGCCGTCGCCGCCTGGACGCACGGCGTCCGTCGCGAGCCCATCTCGCACGAGGGCCATTTCCGCGAGTTCGAGGACATCGGCGGGATGTGCGCGTGCCACCAGCAGCCGCACGTCCCGATCTGGGTCGGTGGCAAGGGCCGCATCGCCGCCCGACGCGTCGCGCGTTACGGCAGCGGATACCACACGATCACGTCCGAGCCCGACCAGATCGGCGAGGAACTCATCATCGTCGAGGAAGAGATGGAGCGCGCCGGGCGTGACATGTCGGAGCTGGAGATCTCAATGCTCGGACCGCTGGTGCTGCTCGACGGCGATCCGGAGACGGTCCGCGGGTTCCCGGCGGTCGTAGGCGGCTCGCGCGATGAGATCGTGGACACGCTCGGTCGCTACAGCGAGGCCGGCCTCGACCACGCGCTGACGATCCCCGCCTATCGGACGCCCAACTGGGACGTCCCGCCCGATCAGCAGATGCAGGCGATGGCCGAACTGGCGGAGATCGTGGAAGAGCTGCGCTAACTAGAAGAGTTGCGCGATGCCGACTGCGATGGCAAGCAAGCCTGCCCAAATGGTGGTCGCCAGGATCAGATGTTGCTGAATGTGGCGCTTGAGTCGTTCCTCGAGGGCTAGCAGATCAGCCCTCGTTGCGACCGGTGAGAACTGATCTTCCAGCGCTTCAGAAAACTCCTCGGCGTCCTGCTCGCCGATATGCGGGCGGAGCACCTTGACGAAGCGCAGCTTGTCGATGCGATTGAACGTGGACATGGCACCAATATACCTGCGCGGATCTGTGGCGGACTGTGTGAAAGCCTAGACTGCTGCACGACATGGAGGTGCTGCGATGTCCAAACCAGTCGTGATCGAAGCCGCGCTCAACGGCGCGACGCCCAAGTCCCGCAACCCGAACTCTCCCCGCTCTATCGAAGAGATCGCCGCCGACGCGGTGGTCGCGGTTGATGCTGGGGCAGCGATCGTCCACAACCACAACGACGACGCGGTCGTCCATGATGCGCCCCGCCGCAATGCTGGCTGGCATGATCCACAGCCCTACATCGACGCCTGGCGCGAAGTGCTGTCGCAGCGGCCCGACACGATTCTGTACCCCACGATGGGCTCCGGCGGACACGACACGGAGATTGCCGTCCGCTATGCGCATCTGCCGGCGCTGCACGAAGCGGGCGTCCTGGGCCAAGGGTTGATCGATCCAGGCTGCGTCGCGCTGGGCGGCGGCGACGAGCACGGATTGCCCAGCCCAAACGACCGCGTGTACATCAACACCTATCGCGACGCGCGATACATGTTCGAGACCTGCCAGCGGATGGGGCGCGGCGCGTCCATCTCGATCTTCGAGCCCGGCTTTCTGCGCGTCGTGCTCGCCTATCACGCACGCGGGCTGGTGCCGCAGGGCGCGTTGGTCAAGCTCTACTTCGGCGGTACCGAGCGCGGCCCGCTCGGCTTTGGCATGTTCCCGACCGAGCCGTGCCTCGACGCATATGTCTCGATGCTGGAGGGCACAGGCCTCGAATGGTCCGTCGCGATCCTCGGCGGCGACTGCGTTGGGTCGGGCTTCGCGCGGTTGGCCCTCGAGCGCGGCGGACACCTGCGCGTCGGGCTCGAGGACTTCTACCGAGGCGAGCGAACGCCGGCCAATCAAGAGCTGTTGGAAGAAGCGGTCAGTCTCTGCGACGAGGTCGGTCGACCCGTCGCGTCGCCGGCGGAGGCGCGGGAGTTGCTCGGTCTGCCGTCGACGCCGTGACGATATGCGCTAGCGGAAGCGGTCGATCGCGGCACGAATCTCCGTGACCGGCGCCGCGCCGCGGATCACCTCACGCCAGACGCCGTCGTCGTCGATCACAAAGATCTCTGGCACACCGTCAATGCGGTAATGCTCGGCGACGACCCCCTCACGATCGACCAGATGCAGCAGTCCCGATCCGTACGCGGAGGCCATCCGCCGCGCCGTGTTGGTCGACGCGTCGTACACGTTCACGCCAATCGCGAGCAAATCAGGATCGACCGACGTGAGCCCTGTGAGTACGCCCAAGGTGTCAGTGACGTACGGCGCCCACGATGACCAGAACACGACCAGCGTCGCTCCATCGGCGCGCGAGCGCTCTGCCTGCAGCGAGCGCATGTCGTCGCTCGAGCCGTCCAGCAATGGCAGCCTGAAGTTGGGGGCTTGCTCGTCGATCTGCAGTCGCCGCGCATTCAACTCGATGCCGGGCGGTGGGTCCCACAGCTCTGGGTGGGTGGGGCCCGGGAGCTCGATCTCGACGACGCTCGTGCGCACCCATCGATCAGGCACGGCGTCAGCCCAGTTCCAGGTCCACGAGCTGCGGCGCAACCCGCGCGATTCACCATCCAGCATCGCGCCTACGCCCAGGTCGAGCAGGTCGCCGTTGCGCTGCGCGCGCACCCACAGTGACATCTCGGGTCCAATGAACACCGACCGCGAACGCCGCCACTGCCCCTCAGGCGCGTTGTGCAGATTGAGGAAGCGACGTTGCGGGCAGAGCCGCGTCTCGCCCAGCGCTGGATCTCGCAGGTCGAGGCAGAGCTCGGCGACGCCGTCCGCTTGCACTCGGACCACGGCGTTCACTTCCACGACTGACGAGCCCGTCGTCTGTGCACCGGCGTCTGTGCGCGGCAACATCGTCGCGAGCACGGCAATTCCAACGACGGCCAGCAGCAGCACGCGCATCAGCTGGGCAGCATCGAGAAGTTGTGGTTGGCGAGGAAGGCGCCCGCGCCGGCGACGAGCAAGGTCATCATCAGCCCGAGGATCGACAGCACGATGGTGATCGTCCGCACGCGGCGCAGCTCGGGCGTGTCGACCTCAGCGCCGGCCGATTCGCGGGCCAACTCAAGCTGGCGCGGCCCGAAGACAAACTGGTGCAGGCCGATCAGGGCGATCATCACCGCCCACAGCGCCATTTTGATCACGAAGATGTAGCCCCAGCGCGAGTCATAGAGGTCATCGCCGTAGCTGCGCGCCCAGTCGAGCCGCGGGTCGATCATGGCGCCGCCGGTGATCACGATGATCACCATCGCGGCAATACCGACCCGTCCGAAGCGGCGCGTGAAGCCCTCCAGCGCGTCGAGCCAGATGGTCCGGTCGCCGACCGTGCGGAGCGCCGGGACCACGCAGGCGGCGGTCACGATCTGCCCGCCCAACCAGATCGCCACGCCGATGACGTGGAGCCAGGTCAGGATACTGATGACCGTCTCTGACATCGCCGCTTCCTACAGCACTGGGTCCACGATAATCGCCTGGTCGCGTTCGGGCCCGACGCTGACGAGCGCGGCCGGCGCGCCGATCAGCCCCTCGATGCGCCGCACGTAGCGCTGTGCGTTGAGCGGCAGATCGTCGAAGCGGCGGCACTGGCTCGTTTCCTCTTGCCAACCAGGCAGCTCCTCATAGATGGGCTGGGCAGCCTCCAGCTTCAGCCTGGAGCTGGGAAACTCTTCCACGCGCTGTCCGTCGACGCTGTAGGCGACGCAGACTTTGAGCATCTCAAACTCATCGAGCACATCGAGGCGCGTCAGCGAGATGCTGTGACAGCCGTTGAGCCGGATCGTGTAGCGCCCGGCGACCGAGTCGAACCATCCGCAGCGGCGCGGACGCCCGGTCGTCGTGCCGTACTCCTGCCCGGCATCGCGCAGGCGCTCGCCTTCGTCGCCGAACAGCTCTGTCGGCATGGGACCGTTGCCGACACGGGTCTGATAGGCCTTGTAGACGCCGATCACGCGGTCAATGTCGCGGGGTGCGATACCGGCGCCGACCGCCGCGCCGCCGGCCATCGACGTTGGGACCGAGGAGGTGACGTAGTCATAGGTGCCGGCGTCGAGGTCGAGCAGCGAGCCTTGCGCGCCTTCGAGCAGGATGCGTTCGCCGCGGCGCAGCGCGTCGTTGCAGACGAGCGATGTGTCGGTGACGTACGGCGCGAGTCTCGCCCAGTGTTCACGGTACGTCTGGTAGACCTCGTCGAAGTCCAACGGCTCGACGCCGTAGAGCTTGGTCAGCATCTCGTTCTTGTAATCCAGCACCAGGCGCAGCCGCGCCATGAAGCCCTCGGCGTCGGCCAGCTCGGACATGCGGATGCCCCAGCGCGCGACCTTGTCGGAGAACGCGGGACCGACACCCTTGCCGGTTGTGCCGACAGCCGCCGAACCGCGGAACTGCTCTTCCTGCTGGTCGATGATCGGGTGCCAGGGCATCACCAGGTGGGCGCGGTCGGAGACCATCAACCGATCAGTGCTGACGCCGCGCGTCTCGAGCATCGTGATCTCGTCGATCAGCGCCTGTGGGTCGATCACCAGCCCGTTGCCGATGATCGCCGTCTTGTCGGGATAGAAGATGCCGGCGGGGATCAGATGGAGCGCAAACTTGCCCTTCTCATTCACGATCGTGTGGCCCGCATTGTTGCCGGCCGAGTAGCGGACGACGATTGACGCCCGTCGCGCGAGCAGGTCAACGACGCGGCCCTTGCCTTCGTCTCCCCATTGTCCGCCGATTGCTACGACAGCCGGCATCGTGACGCACTCCAAGTGACACGCGCGAGCCGTCTGCTCGAGCGCTCCCTACTGAGATCGGGGCAAGTCGCGAACGGAACAGCCGCCACGATCCGCAGGCAATCGTACCACCGATTCGGCACGTGGCACGCCTGTCGAGCATCACGGCGGGCATTCGCTGCGGGCATTCGCGGCATTCCGCAAACTGACGTTTACCCTGACGGCATGAGCGACCCGCAGGAACTGCCGCTTCCGCCGGCGGCGACCATCATTGAGCGCAAAGTGTCGTTGGACGGTCGCGTGCTGGAGTTTCCGCTCGAGCGCTGGCTGGTATCGCCCGAGCTGGTCGTCGGCCGCTGGGTGGCGGATCAGGATCCTCGCGCGACCAGCCGCTATCCAGGCGCATCGGGATTCACCAGCTGGGGCGTCTGGTGGCCGGACCGCCCCTACAGCGCGTACCGCCTGCACCGCCCGGACGGTTCACTGCGCATCTACCGGCTCGACACCGTCGACCGCGTGATCTGCGACGGCGGCGTGGTCGAGTTTCACGACCTGCTGCTGGATGCGCTCATCCGTCCCGACGGCGAGGTGTCGATTGAAGATGAGGATGAGGTGGAGGAAGCGCTGTCGCAGGGCGTGCTGGGCATCGAGCAGCGCTGGCGGATCGATTGGACTCGGAACCTCTACCGCGATCAGGCCGGTCTGCTGACGCAGCGCATTGACGTGGCGATCTCGGAGGCGATTGAGGCGGTCCGCCGGGACGCCGCCGGACGCGGACCGCTAGTCCCCCTCGAGGGCGCCGCGCAGTCGCGGATCGAGGACATCACGCAGGCCGTCGCCGATGATGTTGAGGCTCCAGACCAGCAGCGCGATGCACGCGCCGGGGAAGACCCATAACCACCAACCGCTGCCGGTGATGATCACCTGCCGGCCTTCCGAGACCATGCCGCCCCAGGTCGGCTCGGGCGGGCGGATGCCGAGACCGAGGAAGGACAATCCCGCTTCCGCGATGATCGCGAAGCCCGCGCCCAGCGAGACCTGCACGATCACCGGCTGGAAGCTGTTCGGCAACACATAACGCATCATGATCCGCAGGTTGCTCGCGCCGATCGTCTGGCCGGCGAGCACGTAATCCTGCTCGCGCACGGATAACGCCATAGATCTGGCAATCCTCGCAACCCAGGGGATGTTGGCGATGCCGACCGCCACGATGATGTTGATGATGTCCCGCCCCAACACGGAAACGAGCGCCAAGGCGAGGATCAGGCCGGGGAACGCGAGCACGGCGTCCATCAGACGCATGAGCGCTTCGTCGACCGCGCCCCTCGCGTAGCCGGCGGCGATCCCGATCGGCAGGCCGAAGACGGCGCCGAACAACGACGCGCCGAAGCCCACGGCCAGGGCTGCCCGTGTCGCGTTGAGCACGCGCGAGAACGTGTCGCGGCCAATCTTGTCGGTGCCGAAGGGATGGTCGGCGTTGGGCGATTGCCAGGAGATGTAGAGGCCGTTCTCGTCCGTCGCCTGCTGTTCGTAGCCGGGGATCGGAAAGACGTCGACGAAGATGGCGATCAACACGAATGCGGAGAGGATGAAGACCGCCGGCCTGACCAGTCGCACGCGCAGGAAACGGCGCATGAAGATGCGCAGCGGCTCAAGCCGTCCGCCGTCGGCCGGGATCGGGTAGCCGCCCGCTGTGGTCTCGACTGCCGCCTGCTCAGCCATAGCGGATCCTCGGATCGAGCACGCCGTAGGAGATGTCGGTCAGCAGGTTGGCGATCACGATGGCAATGGCGATGACCAGGATCATCGCCTGGACGATCAGCAGGTCGCGCTGCAGCGCGGCCTGGACGAGCCAGCGTCCCATGCCGGGGATGTTGAAAATCTGCTCGACAATCACCGCACCGGCGAAGACGCGGGCCAGCAGCAGCCCGACGATGGTCACGACCGGCAACAGACCGTTGCGCAGCGCGTGCAGCGCGATCACGCGCCGCTCGCGCAGACCCTTCGCCCGCGCCGTGCGGACATAATCCTGCCGCATCACTTCGAGCATCGACGACCGCGTCTGCCGCGCCACGATGGCGGACAGCACCCAGCCGACCACGATGGTGGGCATGATCAACGACTTGATCGATGCCACGGGATCAACCCAGATCCGTTCGAATCCAGCGGCGGGCAGGACATTCCAGGTCACTGTCAGCAGCAGGATCAGCACCAGGCCGGTCAGATAGTCAGGAATCGCAACGCCGCCGACGGAGAGCATCGTGACGACACGATCGGCAAGGGAGTTGGGTCGGATCGCCGAGAGGACGCCGGCTGGAATACCGATCAGCATGCCCACAACGATCGTGGCGACGCCGACATGCAGGGTGTTCTGCAGGCGCTCGATGAGCTCACCGCCGATCGCTCGGCGGGTCAGCGTTGAGTTGCCGAAGTCGCCTTCGGTGAAGATGCCAGCGATCCAGTCACCGAACTGCGCGACGACCGACTTGTTCAGGCCCAGCTCTTCTTCGATCTGCGCGCGGCGTTCCTCGGAGATTGCCTCACCCTCGCCAGAGAGCGCCGCGACCGGGTCGCCGGGCAAGATGCGGAAGATGCCGAACGACGCAATCGCGACGAGCACGACGACGAAGATCGACTGGAGTACGCGAACCGTGATGTACGTCCACATAGGTGTGTCGCTCGAATAGTGCTTGCTCGCCGCCGCTGCGCAGGGCGGCCTGGACCCGACGGGGGCTCGCCCCCGTCGGCAATCAGCCCAATCGGCCCAATCAGCCTGCGGGCCCGTCTAGACCTCGTTGCTCCACATCCAGCGGCTCTGCCACTTGCCTTCGCCGTTGAAGAGGGTCTCTTCGGCATTCTGGATGGCATTGCGGACGCCGGTGAAGTTGACGCCGTACAGCATCGTGTAGAAGTGGCCCTCGCCGACGATGATGTCGTTGATCTGCGCGTAGTAGTCGCGCCGCTCTTCGACGTCGAAGGTCGCCCGGCCGGCGGAGACCAGTCGGTCGAGCTCGGGGTGGATCGGGCTGGCCACATCCTGCGCCGCGGTCGGGTTGTAGACGCCCGACTCGGTGTAGGCGAGCGAGGCGATCCAGTCGGGCTCCGGGTAGCGGCTCCAGCCGGTCAGGGTCATGTGGTACTCGCCGTTCTCGAAGAAGGCGGGGATGAACTGGACCAGCTCGAGCGGCTCGAAGACCACGTCGATGCCGAGCACCTCTTTGATCTGCTGCACGTAAATCTGGCAGGAGTCGATCTTGACCTGGTTCACGTAGGTGGTCAGCGAGAGGCCGCCGTCGGCGTTCAGCGCGTCGACATCGACGCCCGACATCTGCAGCAGCTCGTTGGCTCGCTCGCGCCTGTCGGCGATGTTGGGGTAGGCGACCTGCGGGTTGCCCGGCACCTCGGAGTAGGCCAGCGTGCCGTTCGGCCACTGACCGCCGAGCGCCTGGATCATCAGGTTGTTGTGCACCGCCTGGTTGACCGCCTCAGGGTGCACGGCGTGCATCAGCGCGAGCCGCAGGTTCATGTTGTCCAGCGGCGGCTTTGCCGAGTTGAAGACGAGAATCTCGGACACGAACGCGCCCTGCATCTCGACGATCCGCCAGTCGGGGTGTTCCTCGACCTGCGGATTGAACTGCGGCTCGGGGATGAACATCGTGTCCAGGTCGCCGGCGAGACCCGTCGCAATCAGCGTCGAGTTCTCGGTGATGATGTCGTAGCGCATTTCGTCGAAGAAGGGCAGCTGCGCGCCGGTCGCCGATCCCGGCGTGGGGCCGCGCATCCAGTGATCGGGGTTGCGCTTGCCGAGCACGTGCGACTGGTCGACCCACTCGACGAATGAGTAGGGGCCGGTCCCGACGGGGTTGAGGCCGTACTCGTCGCCGAGCTCGTCCGCCGTGGGCACGTGGATCATCGCGCCGGCGCGGTCGCCGAGCAGATGCATCACCGCCGCCGACGGCTCGGACAGCAGATACGTCGCGGTCGTCGCATCGGGCGTCTCGACCGTGTGCACGACCTCGAAGTTCGCCTTCGGTGTCGAGGCCGGGTGCGAGGTCACGCGCTCGAGGTTGAGGCGCACATCCTCGGACGTGAACGGGTCGCCGTTGTGGAAGTTCACACCGTCGCGCAGCGAGAAGATGATCGTCGTGTTGTCGGGGAACTCCCAGGTCTCGGCGAGCGAGATGTTGCCCAGCTGGTTGTTCTCCGTGTCGTGCATGACCAGGTAGTCATGGAACGGCTGGAAGAAGTAGGCGTCGGTGCCCGACGTGCCGGTGTGCGGGTCCAGCGAAGTGGTGTTCAGGTGAATGCCGGCGCGCCACATCGGCGCAATGCTGGGGCCGCTCTGGTCGGCCTGGGCGACCGCGGCCTGCTGCTGCTGCTGATCCTGCGCGTCGGACGATTGGTCCTGCTGCTGCGCCTGCTGGTCGGCCATCGCTTCCTGCTGATCGGCCTGCTGCTGCACTTGCGCAGCCGACTGACCGTCGTCGTCATCGTCACCACATCCGACCAACGCCAGGCCGGCCGCGCCAACGCCAGCGCGGGCCGACGCTCGCAACAGCGATCGGCGCGACATCTTGTTGCGCTTTATGCGGGTCCAGTAGTTGCGCGTGCTCATACGGTCCTCCAAAGCTCGTCGTTCGTCGCGGCTCGCTGTCACACAAGCCGTCGGTTCGCGAGAGGCTAACAGGTTTTGCGGATCATGTCCCAGATCAGGGCATGTCAAGGCAGATCAGGGCAATGAGAACTCGAGTGGCGCGCCGTCGGGATTCCGATTCGTGCGGACTGCGGTCAGGCGCACGTAACCGGCGCTGGTGCCGAACTCCGCCTCGGTGACGAGCGAGAGGAAGACGCCCTGCGCCGCATCGCTCGATGCGATCGTGAGCTTGGTTGAGTAGATCTCGATGAAGTCCACGCTGCCGCCGCCG
>JAJEBU010000111.1 GCA_022822375.1 Dehalococcoidia bacterium | reverse complement strand
GCTACTTCTGCGGACGCATCACCGCCGCCAGCGGACGAAGCGTCTGGCGAACGATGCGCTCGGCCGTGGCTCGCGCGGGGATCGTCGGCGACTTCATCCGCAGATACACCGAACCCAGCACGATACTGATCACGATGGCTGACAGCCCCATGATGATCAGGACATCCTGCTCGCCAATCATGTCCGCGACCCGGCCGAAACCGAGTCCCGTGAACGACTGCACGCCGAATGGCAGGAACGTCAGGGCTGTGACGCGGCCGTGATACTCGGGCTCCGACTGGCGGATGACCTCGGCGGTGTTCAGCGTCTGGAAGGCGGAGAATCCGGAACCGATCAGGAAGACGACGGGCAGCATCACGAGCGCGTTCGGCGTCACGCCCAACAGCGCCACTCCGAGTCCGAAGGCACAGCTCGTGACGAGCAACACGCCGCCGGACCATCGAGTGCCGACCACGCCCGCCACGGAAAGCCCGACGAACAACGATCCCACTCCCATCGGCCACGTGGTCAAGCCAAGATTGCGCGACTCGATGCCGAAGGCGTTCTCGAGCAGGCCGGGCAAGATGTTCTGATAGGGGCCGGCGGTCGCAGCGACCAGCAACAGCATCGCCAGCAGGACGCGCAGTCTGGGCTGTTGCCAGGCGTAGCGCAGCCCGAGCAGCAGCTCGCGCAGCACCGATCCGCGCGGCACATTGCGCGGGCTGCCCGGCGGCATCAGGAACAGCAACGCGATCGTCACGACCAGAATCGCCGACATGATGAAGTACGCCCCAGAGGCGCCGATGAACGGCGCGAACAGCAGCAGCGAACCGATCACCGGCCCCACCGACGTCGGAAAGTTCAGTCCAGACTGCAGCAACGCCACGCCGTTGCCGACCAGCCGTGGCGGCACGATGTCGGCGACGTATGCGCGTCGAGACGGTCCGGTGAAGGCGAAGCACGCGCCCAACAGCAGCGTGCTGACGGTGAGCCAGATGACCTCAATGCGGCCGACCAGGATCAGGAAACCGATGACGGCGTAGTTGATCGCGATCACGGTCTGCGCGACCACGATCAATCGCCGCTTGGAGAGCCGATCGGTCAACGCGCCGGCGAACGGACCGATGAAGAACCAGGCGATGCCGTTGCCCGCCATTGCGAGCGCGACCGATGAGTTGTCGCCGCCCAGATCGAAGGCCACAATCGGCAGCACCGTGAAGTTCATCGAGAAGGCCATGAAGGCCATCACGGTCAACGACCAGTGCAGGCGGAACAGGCCGATGCCGAACGCCTCGAATGTCTGCCCGATGCCTGCGCGAATCATGTTCGTTGATCGTATGCTGTGGTCACGTTTCGCTCAGAACTTGACAACAATGCTGGGGAAATGCTCGGAAGAGGTCTGGCATGGACGTCGACACGGCTATCCGCAAGCGCCGCACGATTGGCGTGTTCTCCGACCGCGAAGTGCCGCCGCAGGAGATTGCGGAGCTGATCGAGGCCGCGCGCTGGGCGCCCAATCACAAGCACACCGAGCCATGGCGCTTCCACGTGGTCGCGGGCGAGGCGCGCGCGCAGCTGGCCGCCGCCATCGTCGACGGAGGCGGCGAGTTCAGCAAGGATCCGCGCGGCAAGCTGCTGCGCTCGCCGCAGTTCATCGCCGTCACACAGCAGGCCGTGCTGGACGATCCGGTCCGCGACCAGGAGGACTACGCAGCCGTCTGCTGTGCGGTGCAGAACATGATGCTGGCCGCGACCGCGCGCGGACTGGCGACCAAGTGGAGCACCGGCGCGCTGGCCGAGAACGGCGCCGCCAAGCGCTGGCTAGGCATCGGCGAGCAGGACCGCATCGTCGCGTACCTCTACGTGGGTTACCCGCCTGAGGAAATGCGGGAGATGCCGGCGGAGCGTCGGCCGGCGGACGTCGTCTGGCGAAGCTGACCCACCGGCACTGCTGGTCGCGCCGATCAGTCCCACCAGAGCATGCGGTCGTGGAAGGCGAATCCATCTACGAGCTGACCGATGATCGTGGCGAGGGCGAAGAGGAGGAACAAGGTCAGCACGGTCGTCCGTGACGGCCCAGGCGGCTGGAGCAGCAGGCCCAGAACGAACAGCACGATGCCGCTCGATACCCATGAGCGTCTCCGAGCTGACCACAGCTACAACCAACCCCATTCTGCGATTGGAAGCGCCACCGTCCAGTGGATCGCGGCCGCGAGAATCAGCAGTTTGGCGAACATCCACACTTGAGGACGTACGGGCAAGAGCACAGCACCACTGATCACGAGGATACCGCCGAACCAGATCAACGTACCGCCTCGCCGCCAGTCGGCGCTGGCCTTAAGCTGGCCGCACGCCGGCCACAGCGATTCCCGGATGCTCTGAATCATTGGCCGGGCCTTTCAGAGTAGAAGCGCACGAACTCGGCGATTGCTGAGGCGGCGAGCTCTCGGTTGGACTCTTCTGTGTGGCCTGAGCGCTTTCTTGGCTTGAGGCCGTGGTCGCCGTCGGGGATCCAGACCTGCTTGACTTGCGGCGAGAGGTTGTAGGCCTCGACTTCGTCTCGCGTTCCGTACTCGTCGCGCTCCCCCTGCACGACCAGCGTGGGCGTCTGCATCTGCTGCATGTAGAGCGGCATCGCACGTGAAGGATCGCCGGGCGCGTGGAAGGGGTACGAGATGCAGACCAATCCACCGATCTCGATGCGATCGGCGATGTAGCTGGCGATCCGTCCGCCCATGCTGCGTCCGCCGATGACCAGGTCGCCGCGCGCGACGCCCTGCTCGGACAGTTGCTGGATGACCGAGAGCCACGTCGCGACGAGGACCTCTTCAGGGTCAGGCGGCCAGGGTCGACGGCCCTCAGCGGTGGCGCGCTGCATGTAGGGGAAGTCGAAGCGCGCGACGCGGACGCCGCCCGCAGCAATCAGCTCGGCCAGCTGCGTCGTGTTGGGATGCGTCGAGGACGCCCCGGCGCCATGGGTCAGCACCAGCGTCGGCGCCGGCGGGGAAGCCGGAAGGTTCCAGACGAGATCAACAGTCATGCGGGTGAAACTAGGCTCGCGTCCCAAAGGAGACTGGCGGCATCGGCGCTATCGGCGGGCAGATAAGCCATTGGATGGATGATCATCTCATAGTGTACATAACGAATGGCCCAATCTCGCTTGACAGGGAGGGCTTCGCGCTATGCGCGAAGCGCTCCCGCAGGGAGGGGAAGGATGCTTGACGCTTACCTCAACAGCGAGCTGAGCGAAAGGACAGTCATATGCCACAGCTCCACCACATCGTTTGGTTGCTCGGTGCAGCCCGAGAGCACAAGCGGCTGATCGCGGTTTGGGTCGGAGCCTTTTCGGCATTGGCCACCGCGATGGTCGTGGGTGCCTTTGCCACCGGAGGAGGAACGCTAGATGCTGGAAGCGCCACGCCACCACATCCACTCGACACTTCACATCCGTGCACCTGGTACGTGCCTCCCGTGGTTAGCGACGCATCACGAACCATGCTTGAAGTGGGCGTAACCACGCCGGCACAACAGCCCTCGCCCAACAGCCAGCAAAGTGTGGCTAACCGAGGAGCCCAGCAATCCGTCAACGAAGGAGTCGAGCGGAGCGTCGACGGGGCCTATCAAGCGACCCAAAGTGAACGCGAAACCTTGGCAAACGCAGTCACCCCAAGCAGGGGATCGGGTCAGCAGACCCAACAACAGCGCCCACTGCTGCCGATGTTCCCTTCCGTCATCCCTGACCCGATTGTGAATGCGCCATCCCCTGCTCGACAGGGAACCTACTAGCTAACATGATTGCCATGCTAGGCAATCAGTTCTATCGAATCCGGCGGCTTCTGCGAAGCGCAGAAGCCGCCGTCTACCGCATACTGACCAATCCGTTGTTGTGGATTCTGCTTGCAGTGTCGCTCCTATGGATATCACGGGGATTCGGATGGACAGAGTGGTAATGAACGGACCCAAGCCGCGCTTGTGGACTACCTCGCGCGCGAAGTCGACGATGATCTCTCTGGCCCCTGCGGGATCGATGGCCGCCAGCGCCATCGCCGCGTAGCAGTCGGACCAGATCAGCTGCGAGTCGGGGAACCAGGCATGGGTGAAGCCGGCCTCCTCAGCGCGCACGACTTCCTTCCACATGTCGACGTAGGTGGGAACGAGCAGTCCGTATTCCATGGGTCACCTCCTCGCAATCCGCATGTTAGTCGCCAAGTCCAGAACGATGTCCACGGTGCACGAAGCGGCGACACAGTCACGATCCTCAAGTCAGGATTCGCACCAGCACCCGCGCCCACTCAGCAGCAACAAAGACGGCCAACCCAGCTTTCACCAGCGCGAGGCGGCCCGTCGTTGCGGGCCACGATGTCGGCTCTGAGGCGTCCTGCCATTTCTTGACCTCTCGCCAATACCAGGGGAAGCCTGCCGTGATGATGACCGCCAACGTGAGATCAAGACCAATATCCATCGATGTCACCAACCCAGTAGATCGCCGATGGCTGAAGCCCAGAGCACGAACAGTGTTCCGATCAATGCAATCTTGACAACACGCACCATGAGCGGCGTCGGGTAGATGACAGCATTCGCTGCGGTCATATCACTTGCTTCCCACCGCTTGATCAGCATCCAGAGAAAGGGAGAGAAGGCGAACCCTTCGATTGCGAGCAGGACTGAATCTGGCACGACGTTGTCCCCGATTCGATATCCCCAAAAGCCACTTGACCAACAGACCTTGCTCTATCTTCCGTACCTCCGTCTCGACTCTCCCGCCTTCTTGAGGTCACTGATTCCTGAGCGAGTCAAGCCGATACTTAGCCGTGCCAACGGCACAACAAGCGCTGCCGCTACAGGATTAAACGTTACGACAGCGACAGTTCCGGCTGCGAAAGCTGTTGTCCCAGCAGCTACACCACCCACAGTCTTAACTACTCCGATGGCTACTTCCTTGATGCACTTCCAGCAAGGGTCTGCAACGATTGGGTATGACCATTGCCCTTCTATATCATGATCTACTAGCATTGTCAAGGAATTGCCGTCCACTTGATATCGCACTGGTACAGGTCGACTATCAGCGTCATATGCCCAAGGAGCTGTGAGCAGCTGAGATTCCTCACTGCCAGCGGTTCGAAGCCAGACCTGCCCACTCTCGCGAAGAACGAGAACAGCGCCATCCGGCAACGCCATCTCGTATGTAAAGCTCTGCGGCCCAGTCGGACCATCAATCACTTCAAGCACAGCGAAAGCTGTTTGCTCTTCAGTGGATAAGTCAAGCACAACGGAGGAGGTGTTTTCTGAAGTGTCCAAGAAGACAGCGACTCCGGGTAGCTGTTCAACACCTGATGCACTATCAGGTGCGACACTCTGTCTCGTTACAGAGATCGACTGTCCCTCATCTGTTGTAAAGTGGATGGGATCAGAAAGGTGAATTGGAATAGCCAGCGAGCCAGAAGTTGTCTCGTTCGTGTAGAGAGCATCCTGAGCAACCGCGCTAGAGGCGGCCCGATCGGGAGGATCCCCGGACTCTGGGTCGATCTGGGCGCCAACAACGTTAGGTGGGTAAGCCTGATCGTGGAGTTCCCCATCCAGGTCGTCAGGCAAGAGTGGCGGATCGAGGTCACCGTCGTCGGCAGTCACGCTGCTCGTGAGTGCCATTAGTCCGATCATGAAGCAGACTAGAAGTGAGGGCGGGCCGTGCGTTCGGTTTGGCATATCTCTACCTCCGAAGGAAGAGTTCGTACGTCTTGTAGGTTGAGGCTACCGCTTCTGGATCACCTCACGCGCGAAGTCGTCGATGATCTCTCGGGCCCCGGCGGGATCGTTGGCGGTCAGCGCGACGTTGTCGACTCCGATTGATTCGAGGTGTTCGAGCTTCTCGATGATCTGCGGCCCGGAGCCGACCAGGCTGCGCTCGAGGACTTGCGGGAAGACGAACTGCTCTTCGCCCGGCTTGAGGTAAACCATGTGGCCTTCGTGCACGTCCAGGTACAAGCGGTCGTCGGGCGTGCCTTTCTCGGCTGAGTACTGTTTGATGTAGTTGTGATACTCGCCGGCGAGGTCAGGGTTGTCCATACCGAGATTGGCGCCAGGCCCATAAGCGGCCTCCCACATCGCGTGGACGCCGGGCACCATGCCGGGTCCCAGAATGCGCATGACGCGTTCAGATTCGTACGTCTCACCGTCCTGGAGGACGAGCCCGGTGGTCAATCCGACGGTGTAGGGCTTGTCGGTGGATCGACCGGCCGCTTCAGCCGCTGCGGCGATGGCGGGGAAGCCTTGCTGTGCGTTCAGTCCCATGCCAGTGGTGACCCAACCGTCGCCGACCTGTCCGACCACTTCCATCGCACGCGGACCGTTGGCGGCCACGTAGATGGGAATGAAGTCGTCGAGGTTGAGGAACTCGGAGTGCTGGCCGTGGATCAGGCGAATCCAGCGCTCCTGACCAGTTACGTCGTCGGTGTAGAGCACGTCCTCGCCGTTGAGCAGCCCACGTACTTGCTGGGCGTACTCTCGGTAGCGGGCAATGGGATACGCGGGTAGGCCCATCGTGTTGCGTCCCGTGTATCCCGTACCGATCCCGAGAATGATGCGCCCTGGCGCGAGCTTGTTCAGGGATGCCACGGCGGAGGCAGTCACGGGCGCGATGCGGTTCGAGGGAATCGCGACGAGCGTGCCCAGTTTGATCGTCGACGTATGGTGGGCGGCGAGCGCCATGGCGGCGTAGACGTCGGAGTAGATCAGTTGCGAGTCGTAGAACCAGGCGTGCGTGAAGCCGGCGGCTTCGGCGCGTTGGACCTCCTCATAGGCGTTGATCCAGCTGGGGATGCCGATTCCGTAATGCATGTTGTCTCCTGTTCCGTGTCTAGCGAAGCTGGTAGGTCGGTGGGGTTTTCCAGGTGTCGGTGGGTGGGTTCTCCTGCTGCATGAGCGCGTTGTTCATCGCTTGTTTCTCGAGCTTCTTGCCCTGCCGAATGATTTTCTGGTTGGCCTTGTCTTTGGCTTTGTTCTTGGCGACGGTCGCTGGATTGGGGCGCTTCTTGACGCCGCGCGATGCTTTGACGACGCCTGACTTTTGCAGACTCTTGAGGTGAGCTTGGACATTGCCGTCGGCGGCGCGGCGCAGACGCTTGTCGATGCTGTCGCCGTAGATGTTCTCCATGATCTGCCATGACGTCTTGGGGTCGCCGTCCTGGAGTTGCTCAAGAATCTGGTCTTCGCGCATCTGGCGGTGGTTGACGTACATCTCGAGTCGGTCGCGGGCGTTGGCCTCATCGGTATCGCGGATCATGGGGCCGTGTCCGGGGAGGAGGATGCGAATGTTGGGCAGCTCAAGCAGGCGCCGGAGCGAGGCCATGTAGGAGTTGACGTCGCCCACGACGGTGGTGGTGTTGCCGAGGATGGTGTCGCCGGTGAAGAGGATGCCGTCCTCCTCGATGTAGTAGCAGAGCGAGTCGACCGAGTGGCCGGGGCTGCCAATGACCTGGACGCGCAGGCCGCCGTCGAGGTTGATTTCGTCGCCGTCGGTGAAGGTCTTGACGCCTTCGTTGTTTTTCGGGAGCTGACGCTTGAGCAGCTTGAGGCCGTTCTCGGGCACGGCGATTTCGGCCTTGAGATGCTCGCGCACGTGCTTAAGATTGCCCGAGTGGTCGAAGTGGTGATGCGTGATCGCGGCGACGCCGATCTCGGAGTAATCAATTGCCGCGAGGTAGCCGCGCAGCATCCAGCGGAACTTGTCAATTGCCTCGCCGGAATCGATGGTCAGCGTTTGGCCGCCGCGTTGGCCGATGATGTAGATGTTGGTCGAGGTGGGGCGCATCGGCTGGTCCTCGGGGACCGGCACCATGCGGACGTGGTCGCTGATCTTCATGGCGTTGTGCCTCTCTGGGCGCGTTCTGAGTCCAAGACTAGAAGTCGATGCGGGCCGGGTGGCTCATGACCGAGCGGATATTGAGGATCTGGCCCAGGTGTCCGTTGCCGTGCGCGATGCAGGTCTGCAGAATCTGCTGCGACTTGGCCTGATGGCCGAACTGCACGACTCGGACGGTCTCGGCCAGCTGGGCGTCGGACGAGGCGTTGAGGTAGCCCAAAACGTCGTCGTGGACATCGTTGAAGTAGCCGAGCAGGTCGCTGGTCGAAGGGATCCGCAGGGCCTGGGCGTCGTTGCGCTCCATGTCGGTGCCTTGCGCGACTTTGGGGAAGTCCCAGGACTCGTTCAATCCCTGCCGTAGCCAGACGGGCGGCTTGCGATCCTGGCAGACGAAGTTGACGATGTTGTCCTTCGTCCGCACGTAATGCCAGGCATGGAAGCCGGGCGAGACCGCGTTGTCGTCGAAGCGCCAGTTGAGCTGGTCGTCGTCGAGATCGTCGAGCGCGGCGATGTAGCCCTGATGCAACGCCTCCATGAAGTGGATCAGCAGCTCTTGAACGGTCATCGGAGTCTCCTTAGGTATGGCTGCCGATGGCGATGTCGGCGACTTGCGGCGCGACGTCGCGGGCGAGGAACTCGGGCACGTCGTCGCGGTCGAACAGGAAGTGCTGGAACTGCACCTCGGCGACGCCAGCCTCGGCGAGCCGGCCAAGCGCGTCAACGACCTGATCAGCGCCTCCGACGAGGCGTCCGGCCGCCTTGAAGGCCGACAGGAACTCGTCCAGAGACTGTCCTGCGCCGCCGAACATCCGCTGAGCAAAGCGTCCGCCGGCTTCGACCAACTCGGGCGGGCCGACCGCGTGGAACATCATCATCGAGTGCTCGATCTCGTCGGGGTCACGGTCGATGGCGTCGCAGGCGCGCGCCATGACGCCGCGCTTGTGAGCGTAGGCCTCTGGCGTCAGCGAGACGCAGTTCCACTCGCTTGCGTACCTGGCGGCCATGGGGATTGTGCGTTTCTCGCCGCCACCGCCGATCAGGATCGGCGGACGACCCGATTGCGGAATCGGCTGGCAGTCTGCACCGTCGAGCTGGTAGTAGCGACCGTCGTAGTGGGACGGACCAGGGCTCCACAGCGACTGCATCATGAGGATGGCGTCTTCGAGGCGGTCGAAGCGCTCTCGTGTCGGTGGGAAGCTGAGGCCGTAGGCGTCGTGCTCGGGCTGATTCCAACCGGCGCCGAGTCCCATCACGAATCGTCCGCCCGAGAGGTCGTCGATCTGCGCCGCCATGCGTCCGACGTCGACCGGTCGGCGGAAGGTCACGGGGGTGACCATCGGGCCGAAGCGGAGACGGGACGTCTCCTCGGCAGCCATGACGAAGCTGAGGAAGCACTCGAGGCTGTCCTGCTGCGATGTCGCGGGCGGGCCCGTGAAATAGTGGTCGCTGCGAAACAGCGATGGGAATTGGAGCCGCTCGGCGAGCCGCAGGATGTGACGCCAGCGCTCCCACGTCAGTCCGTTCTGACCCTCAACCATCAGCGCGACGCGCATCAGCCAGCCTCCTCGCCCTCCTGCCTCGAAACGTTGCAGGCATGGTAGGCGCACCGACGCCTCAACGAGGAAAGGCGATGCCATCGCCTAGGACGACGACCTCGACCGCGTCGTCGATGCGGTAGACGACGTCGGTGCTGAGCCGCACTTCGATCTCGCGCCCTGACGCCATTCGCACGCGGACGACTTGATCGTGTCCGTAGTACTCGCTGCTGATCACGTTCGCGGCCTCTGCCTGTCCAGGATCTGCGAGCTTGAGCGCCAGTTGCTCCGGCCGGAGGAGGAGGTCGAGCGACTCACCTTCCTGAGCTGAGGGCGCGTCGTCGAGCAGGACGTAACCAAGCTCGGTCTCTGCTCCGCCGCGGCTTCTTCGACCGGGCACGATGTTGGCGTCGCCCACGAACGAGCCGATGAAGCGGGACTGGGGACGGTAGTAGATATCGTCGGGCGAGCCGATCTGCTCGATCCGCCCCTGTCGCATCACCGCAACGCGATCAGCGAGCGACAACGCCTCCTCGCGGTCGTGGGTGACGAAGACGGCTGCGGTATCGGCGGCCTTGAGAATGGCCCGCATCGTCACCCGCAGGCTGGCGCGGAGATTCTGGTCGAGGTTGCTGAACGGCTCGTCAAGCAAGACGGCGGCGGGCTCGGGCGCCAATGCTCGGGCGAGCGCGACCCGTTGCGCCTCGCCGCCCGAGAGCTCATGGGGGAATCGGTGGGCGAAGCCGTCCAGTCCGACCAGCGACAGCATCTCCTGCACTCGCGCGGGAACTTCGGTCCTGCCGAATCGACGCCAGGGCCGAGTCCACCACGCGCGATGCCCGCCGGTGAGTCCGAATGCGATGTTTTCGCCGACGCTCAAATGGGGAAACAGGGCAAAATCCTGCTGGACGATGCCGATCCGGCGCCGCTCGGGCGGACGCCAGGTCTGCGAGTCGACCACGGTCTCGCCGCCAATCAGCACGCTGCCGTTGTCTGGACGCTCGAATCCGGCCAGGAGACGCAGGGTGGTGGTTTTGCCACAGCCGCTGGGGCCGAGCAAGGCGACGATCTCGCCGCGCTCGACATCGATCGACATGTCGCCGACCGCGACGGTGTCGCCAAACCTCTTGACGAGGTCATGCACGACCAGCACGGGCGCGGTAGACGTGTGGTCAGCTGCGGAGTTCACGGTCGCTCCCAAACAGCAGAAACATCGGCACGGTGGCGCATGCGAGCAAGAGCAGCGACGCTGCCGCCGCTCGGGCAAAGAACGCTTCCTCAGTGTGGCCCCAGAGCGTCGTGGCGAGCGTATCGAACTCGATTGGAGCCAGGATCACTGTGGCAGGCAGTTCCTTCATGGTGGTCAGGAACACGAGCGCGAAGCCGGCCAGGACGCCAGGCGCAATCAAGGGTAGTGTGACGCTGCAGAACGTCTGCCACGGTGTGCGGCTGAGGGATCGAGAGGCCTCTTCCAGGCTCGGTTGGATGCGCACCAGCGATGTGCGCAACCCGGCGATCGCTTGCGGCAGAAACAGCACGGCGTAGGCGAAGATCAGCGTGATGATCGTCTGGTAGATCGTGGGAATCACGCGGAGCGAGAAGAACACCAAGGCAAACGCCACCACTACGCCCGGCAGCGCGTAGCCAACGTACGACAACCGCTCCACCATTCGAGCGAGCAGGCCCGGTCGACGAATGATCACGATCGCGATGGGAATCGCCACCGCCACCGTCACACCCCCAGCGAGCGCCGACGCGTAGACGGAATTGAGTGCGGCGCTCCAGAGTCCCGGGAACGTCTCGCCTTGCTCGAGGCCGATTGACAGCCAGTGGAAGAGGACGGCCACCGGGACGAGCAGCGCGAGCACCATCAGCAGGACGAGTGCGAGCGTCGCGGGCCAGCGCCAACGGCGCAGCTGCACACGGCGCGGCATCCGCGCGGCCCCGCTGCCCAGTCGGTGATAGCGGGCGTTGCGCCGCTGAGACCAATCGACGATCAGCACGACGGCAACGAGTCCGACGAGGACGAGCGACAGGACGGCGGCGCCGGAGAGATCGAACACGGATCGGACGCGGGAATAGAGCGCCCAGGTGAAGGTTTCGTAGTTCATGAAGGAGACCGCGCCGAAGTCGGAGATGACGTAGAGCGCGACCAGGAGACTCCCGGTCGCGATGGGGACTCGCAGCTGAGGAACGGTGATCCGCCAGAATGCGCCCCAGGCGGATTGGCCGAGTGATCGCGCGGTCTCCTCGATCGCGGGGTCGATGTCGCGCAATCCGGCCCGTACGACGAGCAGCAGATAGGGAAACGAGAACAGCGTCAACGTCAACCAGGCACCGAAGAACCCGTAGATCTGCGGCAGGCTCTCGACGCCGAGCGGCGCCAGCACGTCTTGCAGTGATCCACGCGGCCCGAGCGCGATGATGAAGGCGAACGCGCCGACGTACGACGGTATCGCCAGCGGAGTGATCGTGATCGTCCGCCAGAAGGCGGCAATGGGAAGATCGGTGCGTTCAGTCAGGTAGGCGATTGGCAGCGCCAACACTGCGCAGGAGGCGGTCACGGCCACGGTCAGTGCGGCGGTGTTGACCAGCAGGCGCAAGGTTCCTTCGCTCAGGACGCTGGACCACGCTTCCGCGTCCGCGCCGATTGCCCGCACGATCAGGTAGACGAGCGGAATGCAGGCAGCCCCCGCTCCCGCGAGGGCCAGGATCCAGATGCCCGGCAGATTGACTCGGAATCGCGGTCCGACCGCAAGACCGCTCACGATACTCATGCGGAAAGCGTATCTGAGGTGTCCTGCATGACCTGCACCAATGCAAGCCATCATTCTGGATGAACCCCTGCCGCCGCTCGATTGGGCGGCGGCTGCGGCCCGGCCATCCAGAGCGGGGATGGGCTACCGGATTGCTCCGACCTTGCGGAGCAGCTTGACGGTGCCATCGAGGTCGGACAGCGAGGTCAGCGCCAACGACGGCGGATTCAACGAGTCGAGCGACGGCAGGTCGACGCGCGGCTCGACGCCGGCGGCGACCGGGTACTCGTTGGTCTCATCGCGGAAGTACGTCTGGCCTTCCTCGGAGAGCAGGAAACGGATGAAGCGCAGGGCGTTCGACTGGTTGCTCGTACTGTCGAGCATCGCCACGCCGGCGATGTTGATCAGCGCGCCCGCCTCGCCAGCGTCGCCGGACGGGAAGTGGTTCACCGCGGCGTCGCGAGTGCCGTCGAAGTTGGTGCGGAAGCGGTAGTAGTGGTTGACCAGTCCGATGTCGAGCTCACCATCGATGACTGCCTGCACCTGGGACGTGTTGCTGGCGTACACGCGGACGTCGTTGTCGATCATCCCGCGCAGCCACTCTTCGGTGACGTCTTCGCCGTGGATCACGCGCATGGCGGTGACGAAGGCTTCGAAGCTGCCGTTGGTCGGCGCCCAGCCGATGCGGCCTTTCCACTCGGGGTCGACCAGGTCGAAGACGGAGTCGGGCGGGTTTGGGACCCGCTCGGGCGAGATGATCATGACGCGCGCTCGGCCGGAGGTCGCGATCCACAGCCCGTCGTCGTCCTTGAAGTTCTCGTTCTCCACTGCCGCCAGGATGTCTGCAGGGAGTGGTCCCGCGAGACCTGCTTCAGCGAGATAGGAGAGCGCGCCGGCGTCCTGACCGTAGAAGAGGTCGGCGGGGGAACGACTACCTTCTTCACCGATGGTGAGGGAGAGCTCTGAGGTGCCGCCGTAACGCACGCGCACGTCGATTCCAGTCTTTTCCTCAAAGCGCTCAATCAACTCACCGACCAGGGACTCGCCGCGGCCGGAGTAGATGGTGAGGTCGCCGGGATCGTCGGGCGATTGCACGGAGACCGCTCGGGAGACGAGGGTGCGATTCGGACGGGTGTCCGCGGGGAAGATCTGTCGCCGGAGCACATCCACGCCATCGGCGCGGATACCGAACTCGACATCGCCGTCGGCCTGGCGTCTCGCGGTGACCTGCAACTGGACGCCATGCAGCTCGACGACGGAACTGACCAGCCGTCGACCGGCGGAGACGTCCGCGCCGAAGATGCGCAGCGTCGGAGTCAGGATCTGGCCGTCGGCGCGGAGGGAGAACTCGATGTCGCCGTCGGTTTGGAGCCTGGCTCGGACCTGGACGTCAAAGGTCGGCTCGTTCTGGGCGCCTGCTGGCGGGGCCAGGGCCAGTGCTGAGGCGGCCAGCAGCGCGAACGCCAACAGCGCCACGAACGGCTTGCGGAGTCGCTCCGCTCGGGCTCTTGGTCGAATCATTGCACCTACTCCCATCAATGGAATCTCGGTTGCGGCCGCATATTACTCCAAGACTTGCAAATAACGCGACTATGGCAAGATTGATCGAAACCCAACATCCCGAGGGCCTGCAACCATCGTCGAAACACATGCTGGTGTCTTGCGGGAACAGATGTCCGGCGGGTGCGCGGTGGAGCGCCTCAGACAGCCTTGGTCAGGGGCTCCGACGCCGGGGTCGGCCGTGAGGGTGTGGGATCTCCCAGCGTCGTCGGCGCTGCGCACGCCCAGGGTCGCCACGTCGAGCACTGGAGTCGGCCAACTATGCCGGAAGAACTGGCCCAAAGAACTGGCCCGCAGGACTACCAGGAGCTCTTGCGGACGCCCGGCAGCAATCCCAGCGAGGCCATCTCGCGGAACGTGATGCGGCTCAGCCCGAACTTGCGCATGTAGGCGCGCGGACGGCCGGTGACCTGACAGCGGTTCTTGAGCCGCGTCGGCGAGCTGTTGCGGGGCAGGGCCTGCAGCTGGTACTGGATGTTCTGCTTCTCACGCGCGTTGTTGGACTCCTTGAGCTGCTGCTTGAGCGCGGCTCGCTTGTCCTGGTACTTCGCGTGCATCTCGCGACGCTTCAGGTCTCGGTGGACGTTCGAGGTTCGGGCCATCAGTGATCCGTCGTCTGTTCGCTGTGTTGTGGTCAGCGTAACCGCGATCTGCCGCTGCGCGCTAGCGCCTTCGACGCATGAGCGGATGGCGATCAGTCGCGACGCTTGCGTTTGTCGATCTTGCGTCCGCTCTGTTCTTCCAGCCGACCCAGCGCGCGGCCCTTGTCGGGATGCGGGTCCTTGCGCTCGCCGTAGATGGCGATGCCTTCGTGATCCTTGGGCAAGTACTCGGTGATGGGAAGACCTTCCTCATCGCAGAAGAGCAGTCAATGGCAGTATTTCCAGCGCTGCATCTCTTCGCAGGGGCAGATCCAGGTCGATTCCTTGACTTCCTCGGCCTTGTCCTCGTAGAAGTTGCAGGGGCAGAGTGGTCGGCCGTAGTCGTCGATGTGCTTGGCGAGGCCAATCACCAGGAACTCGGTGATGTCTTCCTCGGGGTGGAGATAGCTGCCGCTCTTTTCGGCGAAGTTCTTGGCGAACTTGCGCATCTTGGTGAGGTTCTTCTCGGAGGCCTGCTGCCGATCGTCATCGCTGACGTGTTCCACATCTGTCATCGTCGCGCTCCCGTTCCATGCCGCCGCGACACTGCAATCGACTAGTCGTTGCTGCCGCCCTGACGAAAGAAGTCTTCCAGATCGGCGATCAATGCATCGGCGCTGGGCAGATCACCGTCGGGCTGCTGACGGGGCGCCTGCGTCGGCGGGATCTGCTCTTCGAGCCGCGAGACGTAGTCGCGCAGGTCGTCGTTCTCGCGCAGCAACTCATCGAGCTGGGCGTGGAACTGCTCGATGCCCTGCACGAGCGGGCTGAAGTCGATCTCCAGCTCGGTCATGTCGCTCACCGTCCGCAGCAACGCGTCTGATCCAGCGGGATTGGTGATGCCGGGCAGGTAATGCGGCACAGACGCCCAGAGGGACACGCCGCCGACGTTGCGGCGACGGCAGTGGTCGTGGAAGACGCCAACGATGCCGGAGGGGCCCTCGAAGCGCGAGGGATGCATGCCGTAGCGCTCGGCGAGCTGCGAGTTGTTGGCCGATCCGCGCACATGGACAGGCTGCGTATGGATCGCGTTGGCCGCGACGCCGCCCATGGTCAGGATCAGCTTGACGCCCACGTCGTCAACCAACTGCGAGAGGGCGGCCATGTAGCGCTTCCAGCGGAAGTGTGGTTCGACCCCGACGCCGACCAGCACGTCACGCCCGCCTGGGCGCGTCTGCAGCTGGTGGATCTCCGTGTCGCGCCAGTCGATGTAGCGGTCGCCGTTGCGATAACGGGCGAGCGGGCGCGTGTCGGTGAAGTCGTAGAATTCTTCCGATTCAATCTTTGCAATCGCGCCTGTGCCGAGCTGTTGAATCAGGTACCGAGCCGCCGTTGAGGCAGACTCTCCGGCATCGTTCCAGCCCTCCCAAGCCAACAACAGGATGGGATCGCTGAGCGCAGGCAAACCGTCTTCGTAGATCAGGTCAGGGGAAGTACTCATGAGTTCAGTCTACTCCAGCAGCCAGCCTGCTGAGCGCTCGGCATCCGCCCAGCAGCTCGCGGCCGACTGGTCACGTCGTGTCGCCGGCAACCGCGAGCAGGCTGAACGACTGCGGGAAGAGTCGGACGGCGGCGATCACTATCGGCCCTTGGCCAGCGCCTTCCGCGCTGATCCTCGACGGAGCGACGATGCGGCGTTGGACGCCCTGGTA
>JAJEBU010000099.1 GCA_022822375.1 Dehalococcoidia bacterium | reverse complement strand
GGGTCGAGCAGGTACTCAATCGAGTATGTCTCGAACGCCGGGTTGCGGTGGACCGTGGCAATCTCGTCGGGCGTGTTGCCGATCACGGTGGCCACGAACTTGTCGGGATGCGTCTGCGAGTACTTGCCCGTGATGATTCCGCGCTCCACCAGTGGAACCAGTCCCTCGGTGGTGAGCTCGGCGAAGTACGAGAGGTTCTCGCGCTCGTCGAACGCGCCCAATCGCGCCAACGCGCCCGAGTGTGAGCCCACGCCCACCTGAATCGTGTCGCCGTCCTGCACAAGTTGAGACACGTAGTGCGCCAGTCCGAGATCGACCTGGTTCGGCTCCGGATGCTCGAGGTTGACCATCACCGGCGAGTCACCGGGCACGAAGCAGTCGATCTCCGACACGTGCAGCCAGGAGTCGCCGAACGTCTCGACGACGTTCTCGTTGACCTCGGCGATCACCGTCTTGGCCCGCTTGGCCGAGGTCACGCCGTCCCAGACCGAGCTGCCCAGCGACACGAATCCCGACTCGTTGGGCGGCGTGGTGCGAATCTGCAGCACATCGATCGGCCAGGCTTCGTCCTCGCGGCCGGCGTCCCACGCCTTGTGAATGCCGACCAGCCAGTAGGGGTGATAGTCAGCGATCCTTGCGTTGACCGCATCGCGGTCGTAGAGCGTGCCAAACTGCGGCGCCACCGTGAAGGCCGACATCATCTCCTCGGTGAACCAGCCCGCGTCGGGGACGACGATGCCGCGCACCTCCACGCCCTCGAGTTCGCCGCTGCGCGCGACCAGCGCCTGCAGGATCGGTAGCGACGCGTGGCCCGGCGGGATCCAGAGATGATCGCCGGAGTTGAAGTGCGCCGCGGCCATCTCTGGGGTGCTGAGACGCTCGGCATAGGTGTCGCGCCAGTTGATGGTCGGGTCAAAGCGGCTGCTACGTCGCTGGTGGTAGGGGGAGGTGGTCACTGGATACCTCTCGGTTCGCGGGGTCCCCCGCTCGCAGGGTGGGTACACTCGTACGCAAGGTAACGCTGAACGATCACCACGTGAATGGAGCACGACATGGCAACGGACGGACGCATGGACTTCGGCATCTTCATGGCGCCCTTCCACAGGGTGGGAGAGAACCCGTCGCTGGCGATGCACCGCGACATGGAGCTGATCGAGTGGCTCGATCAGCTCGGCTACGACGAGGCCTGGATCGGCGAGCATCACTCTGCTGGCTGGGAGCTGATCGCATCGCCCGAGGTGTTCATCGCCGCCGCGGCCGAGCGCACGTCCAACATCCGTCTGGGCACCGGCGTCGTCTCGCTGCCGTATCACCATCCGCTGATGGCGGTCGACCGGATGATCCAGCTGGACCACATGACGCGCGGCCGCGTGATGATGGGCGTCGGCCCCGGCGCGCTCTCGTCGGACGCGCGGATGATGGGCATCGACCCGCTGTATCAGCGGCAACGGATGGATGAGTCGCTGCAGGCGATCTTCGCGCTGCTCAAGCAGGACGAGCGGGTCAACATGACGACCGACTGGTTCGAGCTGACGGATGCGCGTCTGCAGTTGTCGCCGTACACCAAGCCGCACTTCGAAATGGCGGTTGCCTCAACCGTCAGCCCGGCCGGCCGCGTGACCGCTGGCAAGTACGGGATGGGCATGTTGAGCATCGGCGTGTACCTGCCTGGCGGACGGTCCAACCTCGAGGGACAGTGGGCAGAGGTGGAGCAGGTCGCCGAGCGCGAAGGCACAGTCGTCGACCGCAACAAGTGGCGACTGGTGATTCCGATGTACATCGCGGAGACGCGCGAGCAGGCGTTTGCGGAATGTCGAGCGGGCTGGGAGGCATGGCAGCTCGACTACTTCCGCGACACGTTGGGCGCGGTCCTGCCGGGCACAGCCGAAACACCCGAGGGCGCGGTCGCGACGGGTGGAGCGATCATCGGCACGCCGGACGACGCGATCGAAGCGATCGAGACCCTGCAGGAGAACTCGGGCGGATTCGGCGGCCTGATGATGCTCGCGCATGAATGGGCCAACCGCGAGGGCATCCGCCGCAGCTACGAGCTGTTCCAGCGCTACGTGGCGCCGAAGTTCCAGGGCCAGCTGGAGAGCGTGCGCGGCACGCAAGAGTGGGTCGCGGGTGGAGGTGGCGCCGTCTCCTTCAGCCGCACCGATGTCCTGGCCAAGGCCTTCCGCGACGCCGGCCAGCCCGTGCCCGACTTCCTGCAGGAGCCAGCCGAAGCAGCGTCGGACTAAGCGCTCAGCACCACGGCCGGCTCCGCCCGGTAGTCGAGCCGCAAGCTCAGTCGGTGCAACACGTCCCGCCCCAACAAGCTGTGTTGAGTCCAGTTACCTGCGTTGCTCGGCTCACTCGGTGACGGCTGGGCCACGAGGATTGGAGCGCGCACTGCGTGGTGTCGCCCTTCTGTAGTGCGAAAGAGGTATGTTGCGGGTCGGGTGACACATGCAAATGTTTCAGCGCCAGCCCCGACGACTGGGAAGGAAGCTCGCCGGTCCTGAAAGTCGATATTGAAAAGGGATGCTCCGAACAGCAGATAGGCGTCCCGAGGTTGCACAATCGTGACGTCAGCACCCGTGTCGATCATGAACGAGATGCCCCAGATACGATCGTTGACTCGCACTGATACACGTACCATCGGCTTGCCGGTCAAGACGATCCCCGATGGCAGCCGGGTGCGAAGGGGAGGCTCGATCCAGCCGTCGATTGCCTCACTCATCGTCAAGCAGCGTCGTTGGCACCGAGACCTCTGCCGGATCACGCAGATACTCCAGCACGGCGCTCGCTAGCCTCGTTCGTTCAACCGATGCCTGCAGCCGCATGAGATCCTGATCGACGCGAATCTGTGCCGTTCCATCATCGTCGTGAAAGACCAAGCAGAACGACCCATGATGTGCTCGCGCTAATGATTCACGATGCTCTTGATACAGAGCAAAGTTTTGCGCCCATTCATCATCGATCTGCGCGAGCAACGCTTCTTCCTCTGCCGAGCACCAGCTCTGGCCATCATCGGGGTCCGACTGCAGATGAAGTGCTGTCGACATCTTGCTACCAATGCACGTTCTGTACTGATGATACCGCGAAGCAGTCACCAACTCAGACTGTCGCCGTGCTGTTTGAGCCAGGCCCGACGCTCGCGATAGTCAGGTAGGTGCTGCTCTACCAACGCCCAGTAGACGGGACGATGGCTGGGCTCTCGCAGGTGGCAGAGCTCGTGCACCACCACGTACTCGATCACGTCTGGCGGGGCAAAGATGAGCCGCCAGTTGAGGCTGATTGTGCCGTTGGAGGAGGCGCTGCCCCAGCGGGTCTGTTGATCTCGAACCTGCAGACGCCTGGGCGTCACGTTGATCAGCGGCAGCCACAGATCGATTAGCCGCTGGAACTCCATCCTGGCAACCTCACGCAAGCACCGTTGCGCCTCGTCGGCGAGGTTGTTCGCTGATGCCCTGATGATGAGCTGGCGGTCCTCCAGAAGGCTCGGTCCCTCGCCGATCGTGACGGCAGTGCGTAGGCCAAGAATCGTGAGTACGCCGCCCTCGCGGACCTGATCGCTCAGCAGTGGCGGCGGAGGCGCATCGAGCCGCTCGAGAATCCATTGCGAGCGGTGCTGCAGGATCTCCTCGATGTCGCGCAGCGGCGTCCGTTTCGGGGCGAGCACGCGCAGCTGCTGGTGCTGGACGACGAACGAGATGTTCTTGCGGCGCCGGCTGCTGCGATGGAGCTCGTAGGCGATCTGGCGGCCGGCCAGATCGGTCTCACGGAGGCTGGGCTGTCGGCAGGGCATTAGCCGCCGTTGGCGGCTCGATGGAAGGCTCGGCCGAGCCGTTCGGCGGCGTCTTCGAGCACGGCGGTCGGCGGCCACGAGTAGGCCAGGCGGACGGACTCGCCGTCCGCGCCGCCGTCGCCGCCGGGGTAGAAGCGGTTGCCCGACGCGAAGCTGAGCCCATCGCGCTGGGCTTCGTCGCGGACGCGGTCGCCGGTCAGACCGCTGCGCAGCCGCAGCCAGAGGAAGAAGCCGCCCGACGGCTCGGCTACTTCGTAGTAGGGCTCCTGGTAGGGCTCGAGCGCGCTCGCGAGCGTCTTGGCCTTGTGCGCGTACAGCTGACGCATCTGCTCGACGTGTTGGGGGAAGTCGCCGTGCACCATGTACTCGTGCAGCATCCGATGCAGGAGCGGGCTGTTGCCCATGTCGAATCGGGCTGGCACCATCGCCTGGATCCAATCGGGCCGCGCCTGCACCCAGCCGACGCGCAGGCCGGTCGCGATCACCTTGGAGAACGTGCCGACGGTGAGTACGCCGAATCCATCCGTGAGTTCCGAGAGCGTGGGCGGCGGCGGTTCGTCGAAGTACAGCTCTGAGTAGGCGTGGTCTTCCATGAGCAGGACGCGGCGCCGCGCGGCCAGCTCGATCAGGTCCAGCCGCCGGCGCAGCGTCATCGTCAGCCCGGTCGGATTGTGAAACGTGGGTTGGGTGTAGATCAGCTTGACGGTGCGGCCTGCCGATTGCAGTCGGTCGAGGGTTGCTTCCAGTTCGTCGAGGCGGATGCCCTCGTCGTCCATGCCGACACCGATCACATCGGCCTGTTTGCCGCGCATGGTGCGGAGCGAACCGGCGAAGGTGGGAATCTCAGTGATCACCACGTCGCCGGGGTCGATGAAGGATGCGCAGACGGACTCGATGGCGCCGGCCGCGCCGTTGGTCAGCAGATACCAGTCCGCGCCGGGTTGCGATGGATGTCGGCTCGCGAAGTACGCGCCGATCTCGCGTCGGAGCGGCTCGAAGCCCTGCGGTCCGCCGTAGACGAGCGGCGCGTCGCCGGGCGCGTCGAGCACGCGCTGCATCGCAGCGAGCAGCTCGGCGCGCGGTTGCGTGTCGGCGTCGGGGATGCCGCCGCCGAGCGAGATCGGCGGCAGATTGCTGATCGGCGCCTGCTCCGAGAGTCCCCATGCCGTCGCGTTGCTGGCCGGCGCGTTCTGCGTCGCGGCGTTTGCGGTGTGCAAGGCAGGGAAGCGGTCCCAGGCATCGCGCGCCGCGTCGGCAGCGCGGCTCGACATCGTCAGATCAGAGCGTTCGGTCATGACGTTCTCCAGGAAGGCAGAGTCATGTCAGCTTACGCGAGACACGACCGAGCGCTGCGCAGCGCCGTCGTATGCTGAGGCTATGGCAAGCGACATCCGTCTCGGCGTGCTCGATCAGATTCCGATCCGCGACGGCGGCACGGCGGCCGATGCGATTGACGAGACGTTTCGCCTGGCCGAGGCCTGTGATCGGCTAGGATTTTCACGCTACTGGTTGGCCGAGCATCACAACGCGGGCTCGTTGGCCTGCGCCTCGCCCGAGGTGCTGATCCCGCAAGTGGCGGGCCGCACACAGGAGATTCGGGTGGGATCGGGCGGCGTGATGCTGCCGCACTACAGCTCGCTCAAGGTGGCTGAGAACTTCCGCACGATCACGACGCAGTTCCCCGGTCGGATCGACCTGGGCGTCGGACGCGCGCCCGGTTCCGACGGCCGCACCGCGCGGGCGCTCGTGCATGGGCCCGGCGCGCTCGGCATCGACCATTTTCCAGAGCAGCTGCTGGACCTGTACGGATGGTTGGCTGACGATTTGCCGCCCGATCATGAGTACCGCGAAGTGCGCGCCTCGCCGCCGGACGCGCCGATGCCGGAGCTGTGGCTGCTGGGATCGTCGCACTACGGCGGACACGTCGCGGCGGAGCTGGGCTGGTCGCACTGCTTCGCGCATTTCATCTCGCCCGAGGGCGGAGAGCAAGTGGTGCGCAAGTACCGCGAGAACTTCCAACCATCACCCTTCCTGCCCGAACCGCGCGCGTCGCTGGGCGTCTCGATCACGGTCGCGGAGACCGATGAGGAGGCCGAGCGTCTCTGCTGGAGCCGCTGGTGCTGGCGGATCAAGGGCAACCGCGGCATGCGCGGCGGCATTCCCTCGGTCGAGGAGGCGCTGAGCTTTCCATACTCGCAGCCCGAGCTAGATTACCTGGGCTACATGCAGGGCCGCAGCATTCACGGATCACCGCAGCGCGTGCGTGATCGGCTGGATCAGCTCGCGGCCGACTACGGCGTGGACGAGTTCATCGCGCTGACGATCACGTACGACTTCGCGGCGAGAGTCCGGTCCTACGAATTGCTCGCTGACGTCTTCGACCTGCCGCCGCGCAACGTGTGAGGCTCAGGCCAACGGCGGCTGCGTGATCAGCGGCGACGGATCCAGCCCATGCTCGGCGAGTAGCTCGCTCGTGATCCGTCGCGCCTGTTCGTAGCCGTGATCGGATGGCGCTTCGACGACGACAGTCAGGAACGGCGTGGTGTTGGACGCGCGAATCACGCACCAGGCCCTCGGGATGTCGGCGGACAGATCGAGGCGCGCGCCGTCGATCTCGTTGATCGGCCAGCGCGACCGGGCAGCGTTGGCCACGGCGCGCGCCGTGTCGTGCTTGACGGCATCGGGACAGGCGATCTTCACTTCCGGCGACGTGACGTAACGCGGGATCGCGTCCAGCAACGGCGCGAGTGCGGTGTCCGACGCGAGCTGCGCGAGTCGGCAGGCCGTGCGTACGGCGTCGTCGGTGATGTGTGGTGGATCGTCGACGCGGTAGTAGTAGTGGGTCGACGCCTCGCCGCCGAAGTCAATCTGCGCGTCTTGCATCGCGTACTTGCCGAGCGAGTGTCCGACAGGTCCGAAGACAGCGCGGCCGCCCAGGTTGCTGATGTGATCGATCACGGCCTGAGACGTCTTGACGTCGACGTGAATGTCGGTGTTGGGATGCGAGGCCAGCCAGTCCTGAGCGAGCAGGGCGAGTAGCTGATCCGGCGGCGCGCGCCGGCCGAGGTCGTCCACGAGGCCGAGGCGATCGCCATCGCCGTCGAACGCGAAGCCGAGCGAGGCGCCACGCTCGGCGACGAACGCGCAGAGCTGTTGGACATGTTCCGCGTGCTGCGGATCGGCGGGATGGGCTGGTTCGGTCTCCTCCGGATCATCGTTGATGGCGATCACGCCGCAGCCAATCGCTCGCAGGCACGCGGCCGCGGTCACTGTGGTTGCGCCGTTGCCGGGATCGATGGCGACGTGCAGTGGTCGGCGGAGACGGTACGACTCGGCCAAGCTGCGCACATAGGCTGGGCGTGGACTCCAGAGTGTGCGCTCGCCTTGCTGGCTGGCGGGGGCGACGCCGGCGATGGCGCGCTCTGCGACGGCCTGAATCTCTGTCGGGGTGAGCGGCATGGCGTCGGTGTGGAGCAGCTTGATGCCGTTGTCGTCGGGCGGGTTGTGCGAGGCGGTCACGACGAGGCCGGCGGTGGGACGCTCCAGCGTGAGTCGGGCGGCCGCCCAGTAGACCAGCGGTGATGTGGCGCGTCCGATGTCGACGACGTCGAGGCCGGCGTCGAGCAGTCCAGCGATGGCGGCCTGCTGGAGAGCCGGCGTGGAGCGGCGCAGGTCACCGCCGACCACGATCTGCTCCGCCGACGGGACGAACTTCCCGAATGCCAGCCCGATTCGGAATGCGAGGTCGGGCGTGAGCGGCGCGTCGGGGCCCACGGCGCGGCCGCGGATGTCGTAGGCGCGGAAGATGTCTCGCGGCACAGGGGCGCTCATCGCTGTCTACCCTACGCTCATGCCGCCAGCCGACATCGACGACATCGATCGTGAGCGCAGTCTGTACCGCTTCCTGACCAAGTCGGCGCGGAAGGGTGAGCGGGCTGATGTCGGCGCTGCGCTGGCGCGGCTCGGGCTGTCGCGAGCAGCAGAGCTGCATGATGTCGCGGACGGCATGCAGAAACGTCTGTCGGCAAGATATTCCGAAGCGCCAGATCTGCGCCCTTGCTGAGCGGCAGAACGACCGCCGATCAGCTGTCGGTCCTGCGAACCTACGACTGGGTCACGGCGGGCATCTATGTGTTCGGTCTACCGCCGACCAAGACGCGCTCTGGCACGGCCGAGAGTGCGGCGCATCGGGCGTTGAAGGAGTGGGCCGCCGGTCACGGTGCTGTCTTGGGTGCACCCGCCGACGCGCTGCCACAGACGGAGCGCTGATTTCCTTCGGGCGACGAAGCCGACGCGGCATTCATCGGCGCTGCCGAGTCGCTGATCGTCGAAGTGCGGCCGTCGAGCGCGGAGCCCCACGAGCTGCGCCGGGCGCTGTTTTCGCTCGTGAGCATGCGCGCCGCGCTCGAGGCGGAACAGTCGCTGGCGGGTTCCCGAGGAAACGTGCGAGTCATGCTGGTCCTGGAAGAAGCAGCAGATGAGCGGCTGAGCGAGGTTGCTGCGACGCTCAGTGTCGAGCTGTTCACTCGATGATCTGCGGGCCGAGCAACGGCGGATCGTCGAGCTGTTCGATGCCGCCGACCTCTGCGTGCTCAGCGAGCGCGTGGCCCAACTGATCGGCGATCGTCCGATACGACGCTTCGTCGCTGGCTTCGAAGCGCAGACTGAGGGCGGGCGCGGTGTTGGACGCGCGAGCGTGCAGCCAACCGCTCGGGAGCGTCACCCGAGCGCCGTCGCGGCGGTCGATCTGGACATCGGGATGGCGCCGTTCGAACCAGTCGCCGATCTGCGCCGCGGCTGACGCTTTCAGGTGGTCTGGACAGTTCAGCCGGAACTCTGGGGAGATCGGGCGTGGCTCGATCTGCGCCATTTCTTCGGCCAAGCTGCGACCGCACTGAGAGAGCCAGGCGAGCAGGGCGCAGGCGGCGTAGACGCCGTCGTCGATGTATGGGGCGTCGTCGTCGGGGCGGTACTGGGGGCCAAACATGATGTGTCCGCTGGTCTCGCCGCCAAAGGCGATCTGGCAGCTTCGCATTGTTCGGCGAAAGAATGAATAGCCCGTCCGCGACAGGACGGGCGTGCCGCCGCGGCGCTGCAGATCGTCGATCACGCTGCTGCTGGTCTTCATGTCCAGCAAGATCTCCGCGCCGCGCCGCCGCGCCAAGAGCGGCCGCGCCAGGATGGCCGTCAACCAATCCGCCTCGTAACGCCGCCCAAGATGGTCGAGCACGCCGATGCGGTCGCCGTCGCCGTCCCAGGCGATGCCGAGTTCGGCGTCCGCGGTTCTGAGCGTCGCGGCGAGCGTGCGCAGCGATTCAGAATCCTGGGGGTCAGCCGCTCGTCCCTCAACGGGTCGGGGCGTCGCGCGGATGGCATGGACGATGGCGCCGGTCGACAGCAGCGCCTGTGGCCCACACCGACCGGCGGCCCCGTTGCCGGGATCGACGGCCACCGCACGGTCCGTGCAGCGGCCGAAGCGCTGCTCCAGCATCTCGAGATACGGTCCGAGCGCGTCGCATTCCACTCGCCGACCGTCTGCATGGCTGGACGCCTCCGACTGTGCCAGCGACGCGACGAGTCCAATCTGTTCGGGCATCAGCGGCACGGCCTCGGCAGCGAGCAGTTTGAAGCCGTTGAAGTTCGGTGGATTGTGCGACGCCGTGACGATCAGGCCGCCATCCAGTCCAAGTCGATCAACGGCCCAGCCAACGACCGGCGTCGGCGCGAGTCCGCAGGCGTGGACGTTGATTTCGGCGGAGCGCAGACCCTCGATGGCCGCCTCGTACAGGTCTGGCGAGCTCACCCGAGCGTCCCGTCCGACGATTGCGGCGCTCCCCCCGCTCAGGCGCAGCCAGCGGCCGAAGCCGGCGCCGATCTGCCGCGCCACGCCCTCGTCGATCTGATCGGGCACGGTGCCGCGGATGTCGTAAGCGCGGATGATCTCGTCTGGCAGTGGTGCATGCATTGCGTCACTCTAGTGTGGGGATCATGGCTCTCGAACGCAGCGGACGAGACTGGGAGGACGCGCTCGAGCGTTGGCGCAGGGCTGGGCTGATTGGGGAGGACGCCGCGCTGGCCATCCGCGAATGGGAAGCGGAGCGGGCGCCGCCGCCGCAGAGCGGACCGCTGGAGGCCGTCCTGTCATATCTCGGCGCATCGATCATGCTCGCAGGCGCGATCATGTTGACGATCCTTGCGTCCGACGGCGCGGGTCTCGGGCTCGTCCTGCCGTTTGCGTTCGGTCTGGTCAGCGGCGGCGCGGCCTGGCGCGCGAGCCGTTGGTCGCTGCGTTGGCTTGCCGACGGGTTCGCCGCCAGCGCGGTGGTGATGACCACTATCGGATGGGGATTGACGCTCGATGAGCTCGCATCCGACGGTTCGGAGGCTGTCGGCGTCCTCGTGATCTGTGTCTGGGTCATCGTCGCCGGTGGTGCGATGACGCGAGTGGTCCGATCTCCGTTGGCGCTGACGCTCGCCACGTTCGCCGCGACGTTCATGCCGTTGACGATTGCGATGCACGGTGATCCGCCCGACGTCGGCATCTACGGCAGCGGACGGGCGTCGATGGACGGAGTGCTGCTGTGGGCCAGCCTGGCGGCGTGCGCGATCGTTGGCGTTGCGGCGCAGGGAGTCCTGTCGCAGCGCGAAGGGCTCGCCGTCTGGGGCCGGCTCGGCGCGTCGCTCGGCAGCGCCGCCGCTCTGCTCGGGCTGAGCTGGGCATCGGGCGACCCCACGCTGGATTGGGCGGCGATGCTCGCGGCGTGGATCATGACCGCGTGGGCCTTTCGCGCGCAGCGTGTGGAGCTGCTGCCGGCATCGGGACTACTGCTCATGGGTGCGGCGGCCGGCGGACTCTCGGACATCCAGGATGAGTGGCGCGTGGCGTTGACCATCACGATCCTGCTCAGCGCGCTGCAGTTTGCTGTGCTGGGCGCGTCGCGCGAGCGCTTGCTGGGGGTCGTTGCCGAGCACTGGCTCTTCCCCGTCTGGCAGGCCATGCTGCTGGGCGCGAGCGTGGCAGCGACGATCATTCTGGCCGCCGACAGCGAGGCGCTCGCGCCGATTGGGATCGTGTGGGCGCTCGGGCTCGTCGCTTCGGGCGCGGTCAGGCAGCGCCGCGTCGAGCTGGCGTTCGGCCTGATCGGCGTCTATGCGGCAGGCCTCTCGCTGATCTTGGGTCCGCTCGATTCCAGCGTCGGCGCGGTGGTGGGGACGTTGGTCTTTGGGCTGTTGCTCTCGGCGGCGACGATCGTCTGGCGGCGGCGGGCTCGATTGACACTTGCCGAGCCGCGCTCATAGCCTGTGACCGTGCCCGACCGCGCCTGTCAGTGCGGCGGGTCTTGCCGTGCTGTTCTGGAGGATGTCGATCATGGAAGAAAAGACCATTTCGCTCGTCAACGGGCGCTTCGACGTGGGCTACATGGAGGCTGGTGAGGGACCGGACTTGCTCTTCATTCACGGGGCCGGCGGGCTGATCTGGGACCCGTTCCTGGAGCAGCTGTCGCAGCACCACCGGGTGATCGCGCCGAAGCTGCCCGGCACGGCCAACTCGACCGGGGTCGAGTGGTTGATGGACCATCACGACGTCTTCTACTTCTATTGGGACTTCCTCGACGCGATGGGCGTGAACGATGTGGTCGTCGTCGGTCACTCGATGGGCGGCTGGTTCGCGGCAGAAGTGGCGGCGATGCAGCCGTCGCGAGTCTCGAAGCTGGTGCTGATCGCCCCGGCCGGTCTCTGGAATGACGATTACCCGGTTGTCGACTTCTTTGCGATGCTGCCGAACGAGCTGGTCCCGGCGTTGTTCCACGACACCAACCATCCCGGCGCGCAGATGATGACCGCTCCGCCGCCGGAAGACCCCGACGAGCTGCGCACTGTCACGGTCGAGCGGGCCAAGATGCTGCAGACGGCCGCGCGCTTCATGTGGCCGATTCCGGACAAGCGCCTCTCCGAACGAATTCACCGCGTGACCTCGCCGACGCTGATCTGCTGGGGCGCATCGGACGGTCTGATTCCGCCGCAGTACGCAGACGACTTCAACCGCGCCATTGCCAACTCAGAGGTGGCGATGTTCGATGCGTCGGGCCACATGCCGCAGGTGGAAGAGCCGGAGGCGCTGTTGGCCAAGGTCGGCGAGTTCCTGCGCGGTTAGGACGGCGAACAGTCGGGGATCGACTGCCTGCTGAGCATATGCCGGGCGTATGGCGAGCTCGTTTGACTATCTGAATCCGCCCGACCTGGCGTCGGCGAGTCGTGCGTTCCACATCTTCGCCCGCCTCGAGGCGCCGGAACTGGATTCTCCGCTCTACACGGAGCTCTGCTACGCGATATCGGAGGATGATCGCATCCTCGAGATCGCCATGCAGAAGCAGCACGGTCAGCCTGCGCCCAATGTGCTGCTCGCGGCGATTCAGTACCTGCTGCTGAGCGGCGCGCCCTACGCCGCGCATCCGCTCGCCGCTCACTACCCGATTGTGTCTGGCGCGGAACGTCCGCTGAGGCCTGCCGCGCCTGATCTGCGCGACTTCGTCCAGCGCTACGAGCCCGACCTGGTGCAGCTGGTCCAAACGCGGGGCACGCAGACCAACGTCGTGCGCCGCTGCAGCGCTCTGCTGCCGATGCTGTCGCTTGCCGCGCGGGAGTCCGGCCAACCGCTGGCGCTGATCGATCTGGGCGCGTCGGCCGGCGTCAATCTCAACTTCGATCGGTACCGCTACGAGTACACGCGCGGCGGAGCGCTCAGCACCCAGTGGGGAAACCCTGATGCCGCCGTGGTCCTCCAGTCCGAGGTGCGCGGCGGCGCGATGCCAGAGCTGGCGGCAGGGATCGAGGTCGTCAGCCGCGTCGGCGTGGACATCAACCCGATCGACCTAACGGATGCGGAGCAGCTGCGCTGGCTGCAGGCCTTGATTTGGCCCGAGCACGTGGGTCGGCATCAGCTGCTGCTGTCCGCAGCGGACGAGCTGGAGCGATCGCCGGTCACGCTGCATCGCGGCGACGCGGCGGTGTATGTGGGCCCGCTGATCGACGTCGCGCCGATAGATGCGGCGCTGGTCGTGTACTCGACAATCGCGTTGTACCAGTTTGGCGAGGCAGGCCGAGCCAAGGTGGAGCGAACGCTACGTCAGAAGAGCCGCCGGCGTCCGATCTGGTTCGTCACGCTCGAAGGCTCGCCGTCGCAGGTGACGCTGACGAGGTATCGCAATGGTGAGGGCGAGCGCCAGGTATACGCAGACGCATCCCCACACGCCTGGTGGATCAATTGGGCGGGGTGAGGGAGCTGTGAGGTTCCTGGTTGCTTCGACGGACGCGAATTCGATCTGAAGTGACCACGATGATCCGTTGATCCCCGGTCTCATCCTGGTACTGCAGCAACAGTTGGCGCATTGACTCGACCTGTTCGTCGACTGGCATTTGAGTGAGTCGAATGATGCCGTAGTGAGGTTGCCCTCGCTGGAAGACGAGCCGGCCAAAGTCTTTGTCTTCCGTAATCACCACACGTTGGTCCGTGAAGGCAAACGCGAGTAGCTCAACGTCAGATGCTCGTGGGCCCACATCGAGCGCTGACACGACATCGTGACCCCCGAACACCAGCATCGAATGCAGACGCCGCGATGCAGCGCAAACATCCAACAGAAATCTCATTCGGAGATAAACATCACGCGGTCGTAGACATCTTCTCCGGAGACCACCTGATGCGCGAAGAGCATGCATGCCTGAATGTCTGCTGGCTCCAAGAACGGATACTCCTCCAGAATCTTCTCTGCTGAGTCGCCCGCGGCCATCTTCGCGAGGATGTGCTCCACCGCCATACGCATCCCGCGGATGATCGGTTTGCCGCCGAACACCTCGGGGCGCACCACGATTCTGTCGAGGAGGTCAGTCTCTGTCATGGTTGGTCTGTTTCCGCTCACCCATCCGGTGACCTAAATCTACCGGATACGGACAGACGAGAGGGGCGAATCCAGCGCTAGCCCTTGAGCGCTTCGAGGATGTTGCCGAACTCGTTGGGGTCTTGTTCCATGACGTTGACGCTGTGCAGCAGGGCGCCGGCGTCTGCTTCTTGCTCGAGCCGCTCGACGCATTGCTCGGTCGTGCCGACGAAGCCGAACTGTTCCAGCATTTCGGCCGGGATCGACTGTGCAGCGGCACCGCCGCCGCCGTCCTTCCAGGCGAGTCGGGCGGCGTTGGCCTCGTCCTCGTAACCCTGGCGCGAGAGTTGGCGGTAGTAGAACTCGCCCATCCGCGCGCAGTAGAAGGCGAGCGTCCCCGCCTGACCGGCGCGGGCGCGGGCCTGGTCTTCGGGCGTGTTGGCGACGGTGACGCCGCCCGGCGCGCGGACGGTGAAGTCGGCCGGGTCCTTGCCCGCGTCGCGCACCTGATCGTTGATCTGGTCGATCTCTTCCTTGAGCCGATCGATGGGAATCATGATCGGCAGCCAACCGTCTGAGATTTCGGCAGTCATCTGGACCGACTTGGGGTTGAGCGTGGCCAGATAGATGGGCAGCTGCTTGCGGACCGGCTCGAAGCGCAGGGTGAAGCCGCGCTGCAGCTTGAACAGGTCGCCGTCGTAGTGCAGCGGCTCGTGGGAGAACAGGATCTTCATGATCTCCACGGTCTCGCGCATGCGCTTGAAGGCTGGCTGGAAGGGGACACCGTGGAAGTGCTCGATGACCTGCGGGCCCGAGTTGCCGAGTCCGACGATGACGCGGCCTTCGGAGATCTCGTCGATGGTGGCGAAGTGCTGGGCGAGCGCGGCAGGCGTGCGCGAGTAGATGTTGACGATGCCCGTCGCCAGCTGCACGTTGGATGTGCGGTCGGCGAGCTGGACGAGCGTGGTGAAGGCGTCCTGACCCCAGGCCTCAGCCACCCAGAGTGAGTCGATGCCTACTTCGTCGGCCACCTGCGCGCGTTTCAGCGCGGTCGCGCGGTCCATCGATCCCTGCCAGTCAAACCCCATGCCGATCCGTCTGCTCATGTTGTGGTCCTCATCAAGTGGTGCTGACTCGTTCCGATCAGCCTAACGGCGGGCGTTGCGGTTGAATCGGCCGGGCGCGAGTAGGCTGCCCAGAGCAGATTCTGATGAGTTCTGAAGAATGGCAGGAGTTGTCCATGTCCGTTGGCTATGAGGTGTCCGAGCGGATCGCGACGATCACGCTTGATCGTCCTGAAGCGCTGAATTCGTTCGACCGAGCGCAGTACGCGGCGTTTGCCGAGGTGTGCGCGCGATTCAAGGACGACGATGAGGCCTGGGCGGCGATCATCACCGGCGCGGGCGAGCGCGCATTCTCGGCGGGTGCTGACTTGAAGGACATGATTCCAGCGCTGATGGACGAGCCGGCCAAGGAAGGCTTCGAGCTGCCGCCGACGATCATGCGCGGGATGTACATCGCCAAACCGTTGATCGCCGCGATCAACGGTTACGCCTTTGGCGGCGGACTGGAGACCGCGCTGGCCTGCGATATCCGCATCGCCGCTGCGGGTGCTCAGATGGGGCAGCCGGAGGTGGGGCTCGGCCTGTTGCCGGGCTGGGGCGGGACACAGCGCCTGCCGCGCCTGATCGGTGAAAGCCTGGCGATGGAGATCATGCTCACTGGCGATCCGCTGAGCGCGGAGCGGGCGTACGAGATTGGGTTGGTCCACCGCGTCGTCGAGGCTGATGCGCTGCTCGACACCGCGCTCGAGGTGGCGGCGCGAATCTGCCGCAACGGACCGCTCGCCGTACGCGCGACCAAATCGGCGGTGACGCGCGGGATGCAGACGTCGCTCGATGAGGGGTTGCGGATCGAGCAGCTCTACTTCGAGCGGCTCGCCTACACGGACGACATGCGAGAGGGCGTCGCGGCCTTCAACGAGCGTCGCAGCGCGGAGTTCACGGGCGGCTAAGGTGTGGTCCCCTCAGAAGCGCCAGCGTGTGGCGTTGCTGGGGTAGTTCTGCTCGGTCCAGGCCAGGACCTTGCGCGGGGTCAACGAGAAGACCGGGATCGTCTCGTCGGCGCCCCAGGGCATCTCGTACTTGGCATTGAACGCGTCGCGGATCGCATCCGTCGAGTCGTGCAGTGCAAAGACGCCTTCGATGATCACGACGTCGTCGCCTGATTCGAGGTTGACGACCGCCTGCGGATTCTGCTTCAGGCTCGTCGCGGTGACGGAGAGCGGATCGGTTGCGAAGTGGAAGGCATCGTCGGCCCAGACGCCCCAGACGGGCACCGAATGTGGTCGGCCCGACGGTCGGACGCTGACGACCCAGTAGTTGCGGGCGGCGGTCAGCCGTTCGGTCACCCAGTCCCAGGCGAGCGGTGTGTGGGGATAATCGTCGATGCTGAAGCCGAAGCTGTCGGGCATGTCCGGACGGTCGGGTGCGGGGATGTCCATCACTCCTCCATCGCGAGAGGGTCGTACGTGCCGAGGTGCCAGTGGTTGCCCTCGTAGTCGGCGACGGTGAAGGCGTGCGAGCCGTAGTCGGTGTCGGTCAGCGGCTGGATGACGGTGGCGCCGGCAGCGACGGCACGTTCGAACACTTCGTCCACCTGCTCGGCGGACTCGGCGGTCATGCTGACTGATCCGTGGCGATGCGGCAGGCTGTGCACGTTGTCGACGGCGTCGCCCAGCATGACGATCGAGCCGCGCCAGGCCAGCTGCGCGTGCTCGACGCGGCCCGCGTCGTTGCGGACCACGAAGTGCTCGGTCAGTCCAAATGCCTCTGCGAGCCATGTGATGGCGTCATTGGCGTCGTCGTAGCGCAGCGTCGGGACAACAGTCTGGTGCGGCATGTCCAGCTCCAATCGGTTCTGCGGTATTATAGCTTATGCGTTCGGAAACGGTTCGTCGAGCACCCTGCGCAGGTCTGCGGCGCTGTGAACCGGCGCGGAACAGGCGAAGGCCTGGCAGACGTAGGCGGTCGGACGACCATCCTGCTGCGGTTTGTCGGCGAGCTGCGGGACGACCGTCTCGTCGTCGGTCGTCCGCTGCATGATCACCATCGGCGCGGGCTCTCCTTGCCAGAGTCTGCCGCGCATCTCGCCGATGTGCGGATCGTCGGGCGGACCGATCAGCGCGACCGAGCGGTGCTGCACGAGCCAGTCTTGGACCGAAACGAACAGACCGAGCATGGTCGGCGCCTTGCTCAGGTAAGCGGAGAACGCCGCGCGCATGGCCTCGATCAAATCGGCGTAGCGACCGTCGGCGGTGAGCGCATAGAGCCGCGCGAGCGCTCGCGCGGCGAGCGCATTTCCACTCGGAGTGGCGCCGTCCTGGGCCGGCTTGCGTTGGGCGATCAGTTGTTCGCCGCCGCGTCCGACGGTGAAGAACCCGCCGCCGTCATGGTCCCAGAAGCGTTCGATCATGTCGTCGGCCATGTCGCGTGCGACCGAGAACCACGTCTCGTCGCCGGTGGTTTCGTAGAGGGAGATCATGCCGTCGGCGAGGGCGGCGTAGTCCTCGACAAAGGCCTCGATCGACGCACGTCCAGCGGCGTGGATGCGCAGTAATCGTCCGTCGTCCGTCCGCATCTCCGAGAGGATGAATCGCGCGGCGCGCGCCGCGGCATCGGTGAAGCGCTGCTCGTCGAGTACGGCGCCGGCCTTGGCCAGCGCATCGATCGCCATGCCGTTCCAGGCGGCGATGACTTTGGTGTCCGTCGCTGGCGGAATGCGTTGGGCGCGATGACGGAGCAACGTTCCACGGCTGCGCTCGATCGACGCATCGACGTCCTCGAGCGGGAGATCGAGCCAACGCGCCACATCGTCGGGCGACTGCGCCGCGGTGAGGATCGTGTTGCCCTCCCAGTTTCCGCCGACGTCAACGCCCCAGATTCGGCAGGCGATTTCGGCGTCCTGCTGGTCGAGCAGCGCGTGCAGTTCCTCGCGCGTCCAGACGAAGTACTTGCCCTCGACGCCTTCCGAATCGGCGTCGGTGGAGGCGTAGAACGCGCCGTCGGGTGTCTGCAGGCCGTTGAGCAGATACTCGGCGGTGTCTCGGGCGATGTCGCGGAAGAACTGCGCGTCGGTCGGGTCATCGGCGAGCCGCGAGGCGTCGAGGTAGAGCGGGATCAGCAATGCGTTGTCGTAGAGCATTTTCTCGAAGTGGGGGACGAGCCAGACGGCATCAACGGCGTAGCGGTGGAAGCCGCCGGCGAGTTGGTCGTAGATGCCGCCTTCGGCCATCTGGCGCAGCGTGAGCGAGAGGTGGCGTCGTGCGTCGTTCCGATTCGTGGCTGCGGTGTCGAGTGCCTGCTGGACGAGCAGCTGCAGATAGTACGGCTGGGGAAACTTGGGCGCGCCGCCGAATCCGCCGTGCGTGCGATCGGCGGATTGCAGCAATGCGTCGGCGGCGCGTGAGCGGACTTGGGCCGGCGTTTCGGACAGGTCCTCGCCAGCGAGCTCGACGCGTAGGTTGAGGTGGCGGGTCAGCTCGGTCGCCTGTTGCTCGACCTGTTCGCGTTGTTCGCGGAAGGCGCGGGTGACGCCCTGCAGCACGTCGGTCCAACCGGGCATGCCGGTGCGGCGTTGCGGCGGAAAGTAGGTACCGCCAAAGAATGGGCGGCCATCGGGGGTGCAGAACACGTTCAGCGGCCAGCCGCCGTGTCCGTGCAGCATCTGCTGGGCGTCCATGTAGATCTCGTCGACGTCGGGACGTTCCTCGCGGTCGACCTTGATGCTGACGACCAGATCGTTCTGGATGGCGGCGATCTGGTCGTCTTCGAACGACTCGCGCTCCATGACGTGACACCAGTGGCAGGCCGCGTAGCCGATGCTGATCAGGACCGGTTTGTCCTCGGCCCGTGCACGTGCCCAGGCCTCGTCGCCCCACGGGTACCAGTCAACGGGGTTGTTGGCGTGCTGCAAGAGATAGGGCGAAGTCTCGGCGGCCAGTCGATTCGGCATGGGTTCTCGCGTTCATGGCTTTTGGCTCAACCTTAACAGCGCATCAATATCCCAGACGCGGCAGATTGCTACCGTTTCGGTCGAGGTGCGCTGTATGACTCCCGTCGAACGGGCGCTGGTCCCGTTAGCACGTCTGACGAGTCCCATGCTGGGGCTGTTGCGGCTCGATCGCGCGTCGAACCAGGCGACGGCGCGCCAACTGATGGCCGAGGTGCTGGGCACGTTCGGACTGGTGCTGTTCTGCGCCGGGTCGGCGCATGTGAACTGGTGGTCGGGCGGGCAGCTGGGCGCCCTGGGCGTGGGATTGGTCAACGGATTCGGCGTGGCGGTGATGATCTTCGCCTTCTGGTCGATCTCGGGCGCGCACCTCAACCCTGCGGTGTCGCTGGGACTGTGGCTGACCGGCAAGCTGCCGGGACGGCGTCTCGTGCCCTACATCGCGGCGCAGCTGGCCGGGGCGCTGATCGCGTCATCGACAATGCACGGGCTGTTCCGCAATCACACGGGCGAAGGCGAGTCCTGGCTCGGCGCGAACTTCTCTGATGGTCCGCTGATCCAAGCCTTCGGGACGGAGATTGTGATCACCTTTTTCCTGGTCTATGCGATCCTGCTGCTGGCCGAGCGGGGGCGCGGCGCGACGGTCTTCGCGATTGCGGTGGGGTTCTACGTGGCGGCGGCGGTGACGATGGCGGGCGGCGTGTCGGGCGCGTCGATGAACCCCGCGCGGGCGTTCGGTCCGGCGGCGATCGCCTGGTTCTGGGATGATCACTGGGTGTACTGGGCCGCGCCGGCGCTGGGATCGTTGTTCGCGGCGATCTTCTTCACGGTCCTGCGCGATCGAGACGCGGCCGCCGAAGATTAGCTCTCGATACCCGCGGCGCGCAGCGCGATCCGCAGCGCACGATAGTTGTTGCGGGTGAAGTGGTAGCCGCCCATGCCGGCGCGCTGTGCGCCGAGCACATTTTCTTCCAGATCGTCGATGAAGAAGCAGTCGCTCGCGGGCACGCCGATTTCCTCGGCGGCGAGCTCGAAGATGCGTGGGTCGGGCTTGCGCACGCCGACCTCGCCGGAGACGATGATTGCGTCCCAGCTGAGTTCGACGGGCAGGTTGCTCAGGAAGCGGTCGCGCAGGTCGTCGGGCGCGTTCGAGAGCACGCCGATCTTGTGTCCGGCGGCCTGGAGGTCGTGGGCGAGGGCGAAGTTGGGGTCGTGGTATTGCCAGGGCTGCGCATACCAGGCGTCGAGCAGCGCCTGGACCTCGGCCGCCGGGTCGACTTGCAGGTACGGAGTGAGCCGCTGCACGACGCCGGCCTGCCAGGTCTCCCAGTTGCCCGTGCCCGTCTCGATCGCGTGCCACTCGGGCGTGCGGTAGAAGGCGTCAACGAGCGCACCTGGCGGCAGGTTCCAGCGCTGCCCAAAGTCGTCGTAGCCGTCCCAATCCATACGGATCAGGACACCGCCAAAGTCAAAGAGCACGGCGCGCTGGGTCATCGATCTGCCTCCACAAAGTCATCAAAGTCATCGCCCTGCGCGAGTGTACGCGCGATCTCGATGAGTCGAACCGCGGCGCTGCGAAACGGGTGTGCAGCCCCCCAATCGGCGGTGGCGTTCCTGAAGCGCTGGATGTCGGCGGTCTCGTCGGCGTGGAGGGCGCGTCGGATGGCGGCCGCGAAGGCGCGCGGCGTTGGATCGGCGATCCAGCCGAGCTCGGGGGACATGATCGCGCGCGCGCCGGCGTGCGACGCCGTGATGGCCGGCGTCCCGCTGGCCAACGCCTGGGCAATCGTCAGGCCGTACGCCTCGTAGGAGGACGGGGAGCAAAACGCGTCGGCGGCGGCGAAGAGCGCCCATTTCTCAAGTCCGCTGACGTATCCGACGAAGTGCACGTCAGCCAGCGTGAGCTGCTGCGCTGCACGTCGCAGGCGACGCTCGTTGTCCCCGCCGCCCATGTAGGCGGGCGCGCCGGCGACAACGAGTTGGATCCGCTCAGCCGTTGCGGGCGACTGCTGCTCGATCAGGCGCAGCGCGTCGATGATGAGATGGATGCGTTTCTCGGGCGAGATGCGGCTGAGGGTGAGCAGCGTGAAGCGATTGGGGTCGGCGCCGAGGCCGCGCAGCGTCTCGTGGCGTGCCGAGCGCAGCGCAGGCTGCGGGTCTCCGATGACGCCCCAGGGGATGATGCGCGTTCGTTGTCCGACGCGGGACTCGGGATAGCACTCGCTGAGCGACTGCGCGACTCCGTCGGATGGCGCGATCGGGGCGTCAACGAATCGCGCGAGCTCAGCTTCCTTGGCCCAGATCAGCCGCGCAACGGACGGCGCATGCGACGCCAGGCCCAGACGGTTCAGCGTCCGCCACAGCGCCGACAGATGATGCCCGCCGAGCGGCAGGCCCGTCGGTTGGGCGATGTAGCGGCGGCTGAAGAACTCGGAAACGATGACGTGGAGCAGCGCCATCTGTCGGAAGCCGTTGCGGTGCAGCTGAGCGAACGGCGGCCCTTCCGACGTGTCGTTGGCGAGGACGACGCTGTCGCGGGGTTCGATGTCGGCGAAGTAGCGGCCCAGGGCGGCTTCCCATTGCACGGCGAATCGGGCGTAATCGCGGGCGTTGAGCTGGAGAAGTCGTGCAGGGTCCGCCTGCGACCACTCGGCGACCGGCAACGTTTGGCGGATGCCGTCGCGCGACTCCTCGGAGCCGGGGGTCAAGAGCGTGACGTCGAACTGTGCGGATTGCAGATGCGGGATCAGTGCGTCCAGCACGGCGACGCCGCCTCCGACCGGGGCGGCGTCCGTGCTGAGCGCTGCGGTCGCGCTGGTCAGGAAGATGCGCGGCATAGAGAGAGCGTAGGCTGCGCGTGGAGTGATTGGGGACGATGATGGCTCTCGCCTACGAGCGGCTGGACGGCCTGATGGCAGCGCAGGTGACGCCGTTCACGCCGGACGGACGTGCTGTGGATGTGGACTGGATCGGTCCGCACGTCGACTGGATGCGGACGATGGGGATCACCGGCATCCTCACGCTCGGCACCAATGGCGAGGGACCCTCGGTCGGCCTGGAGGAGCGAGCTCAGGTCGTGCGAGCGGTGAACGCAGCGTCGCGCGGGATCGGCGGCGGACTGGTCGTCGTTGCCGGCGCGACGTGTCCATCGTTGGCCGATACCATCCAGGCCGCCAACGATGCCCTGGACGCGGGCGCAGACGCCGTGGCGCTGCTGCCGCCCTACTTCTTCAAGAACGTCGATGCGCGCGGCATGATTGCCTGGTACTCGGCGGTCATCGACGCGATCCCATCGGAGGGGCGAGCGCTGCTGTACAACATGCCGGCCCAGGCGGGTATCGACATCCCTGACGAAGTCCTGCGAGCGGTGTTGGAGCGTCATCCTGAGCAACTGATGGGGATCAAGGACTCCTGCGGCGATGCGGAGCGCACGCAGCGCTATCTTGCGCTGGTGCCGTCGGACGGGCCGGGCTCGGAGTTTCGCGTGATGGCCGGTTCGGACGCGGCGCATGCGGCGTTGTATGGCGCGGGCTGCGTCGGCGGAGTGTCCGGCATGGCAAACGCGGTACCGGCGTTGGTCAAGACGATCCAGTTCGCCCATCGAGAGGGCGGCGAGCCGCAGCGTCCGCAGAACCAGCTCAACGAGCTGCACGCGATCCTCAATGCGTTCCCGCGTGTCGGCGCGATGAAGCAGCTGATCCAGATCACCAGCGGTCTGCCGCTGACGCATACGCGTCCGCCCTATCGAGACCTCGATCCAGCGGAAGTGGCGGCGCTCGAGGAAGCGGTCGGCCGCTATCTGATTGGCCAGTCGGAGTGAGGGCGGGCTAGCGTTCTCGTCGGCGCAGTTCGTCCTCAAGTTCGCCCACGCGAGCTTCGGCGGCACGCTGCGCGGCTTCTGCCAATTGAATCTGGGCTTCTGCCACCTGCACCTGCGCCTCGGCGGCGAGTCTTGCCTCGCGCTCGCTGTCGAATGTGGCGATGTGCTCGCCGGTTTGCGGGTCGATCCACAAGAGCTCGCCGTCGTACCAACGCAACCAGAGGCCAAGGACGTCGCTCTGACCCTGCAGGACGCCATCGCCTAGATCTGCGATGGGCATGGGTTGATAGTTGCCGTCAACCAGACGGTCGCCGGCGAGCAAGGTGCCGTGCGACTTGCCGTCGTGGTCGAAGCGCCAGTACTCGCGAATGCCGAGCTCGGCGTACTCTTCGCGCTTGTCGTGCGTGTCGACCCAGCCAGTGCTGGGCGAACCGACTTCCAGGACAAAGTCAGGCGGCTTGCCCTGATCGGAGACCACGTAGCCGTTCTGCTCGAAGTACAGCTCAGGGTCCACGTCGAAGGCGATCAACAGGTCGGGCGCGCGTCGAGGTCGGAAACCGCGGCTCAGGACCATGTAGAGTTCAGCGCCGACGATGGTCGTTTCGGGCTTGCCAAAATGCCGGGCCAGGTGATTCGAGTGGCCGAGGTTGTGCACATACGTGTAGGAGGTCACTTCGTCATAGTGCCGCTCAGGGGCTTCGGGCAGCACGTAGCGCACGGGCGTCTGCACGCTGGAAGAGGCATCTTGGCGAGTCATGGCGCTCCCATCGACTCCTGCAGTTTAGCGGCAGCTCATCTGCAAACGTCGACGCTAGAAGTGGTTCATGCAGTGCATGGCGTACTCGGTGGCGAAGAGCTGGTCGGCGCGCAGCAGCGCTGATCGATCGGACGACTCGACGCGTCCCAGCCGGTGAGCGTAGGTGGCAGACAGGGCTCCGGTCGCAAGGTGCGCGAGACTGAAGATGTCCAGCGTCAGGTCGGGCTCGGTATCGACCTGGCGGATGTCCGCGCCCTCGGGGCCGGCCTCGAGACGCCAGGTGCCTTCGTTCCACTCGCAGAGCGGGTCGCTGACGCGGAAGCTGACCTCGGAGGACACCTGGTACGTGCGGGTCATCAGCGCGCGTGGCAGGTCGACGATGCGAATGAGGATGCCGTCCATCAGTCGCGAGCGCAGTGTGCGCGGGTCGCGGGCGAAGTGGCGGATCGGGTCGTCGGACGGGATGTCGTTGACATAGATGCGCCAGGTCAGGTCCTGACTGGCGGCAAACTGCCACATGGCGACGTAGGCGGCCGGCGTCAGCCAGCCGTACTCGCGGATCGTCATGCGGTGGTCGCGCTGGCCGGCGCTGACCTCGTTGAGCCCGCGCTCCTCGCGGCTGGTGTAGACCATGTAGCCCAGCGCCTGGCCGTCCTCCTCGTAGAGCAGGACGCGCACGGGACCTTCGGTGATGTCCTCTGGCTCGTCCAGGACCTCGGCGCTCCAGAGGTTGAGCCCGCGGTGCAGGAGTCCGTTGCGCGGTTGCATGAACTCGCGGTAGAGGTCGCGGATCACGGCTGCGTCGTCGGGCAGGTCTTTGGCGTTGCTGATGCTCAGCGTGCCGGTCGGTGTTGGCGCGTGGACGAAGTTAAGGTCCAGCGGGTCGATCTCGTAGCGCTGGCGCCAGGAGCAGATGGCATAGCCGAAGCGCTGGTAAATGCCCGCTTGCGAGGCGTAGAGCGCGGCCAGCGACTGGCCGCGCTCGTACTGCTCGTCGAGCGCGTGCTCCATAGCCAGACGCAGGTAGCCGCGCCGCCGCTTGGTCGGGTCAGTGCCGACAGCCGTGACACCGGCGACATGCGCCCGCTCGCCATTGAAGCGCATCGAGAACGGCCAGGCGCCAAAGGTGGTCGAGAGCGCTCCGTGCTCGAAGACGCAGGTCGACCACTCGGGTTGCAAGAAGGTGACCGGGTCTCGCTTGGGGTTGCCGTGCTCGCCGAGCGCGAGGTTGGCGACGAAGCGGAAGTCTTCCATTTCCTCTGGGTTGGCGGCGCGGACTTCGACTCCGGCGGGTACTTCACGTCGCGGCATTCGGGACTCCTCACGGCTCTACGGAGCACAGGTTATCAACCGACTCTGCGAGTTGGTCCGCAGCGCAGCTGGTCGCAGCGATGCGCGACAGATGAGTGAGCGGTGCTGCTGTGGAATCGCCGTAGACGTTCTATAGTGAAATCCGATTGGCCGGCGGGTGGAATGTCATGAAGATTCTCATTGCCGACGACGAGCCGCACATTCGCGAGTTGGTGCGCCTGTATCTGTCGCGCGAGGGCTACGAGCTCGAGTTCGCGTCGAACGGGCGAGAAGCGCTCGATAAGGCGCTGATGCTGCGTCCTGACCTCGTCGTGCTCGACCTGATGATGCCGGAGATGGACGGCTTTGAAGTGACCAAGGGTATCCGCCAGGATTCCGACGTGCCGATTCTGATGTTGACGGTGCGGCGCGAGGATGCGGTCAAAGTGGCCGGACTCGAGCTGGGCGCCGATGATTACCTGACCAAGCCGTTCAACCCGCGGGAGTTGGTCGCGCGCGTCAAAGCGATCCTCCGTCGCGCCGACGGTATCTCACGGTCAGGCGTGAAGGTGACTGTCGGCAGTCTGACCCTGAATCGGCAAACGCGTGAGGGGATGCTGGGCGACGAGCCGTTGAATCTCCGCACGAAGGAGTTCGATCTGCTGTTTGCCCTGGCCCAAAATCTGCAGGCGGTGATGTCGCGCGAACAGCTGTTGTCGCTCGTCTGGGGTTACACCTTCAGTGGCGAGACACGGACCGTCGATGTGCACATCAACCACCTGCGCCGTCACTTGAAGGACAGCGATCTACAGATCGAAACGTTGCGCGGTGTGGGCTACAAACTGACGCTGCGCTCGGACGCATTGGGCTCCGACGACGCCGTGCTGGCGGCCAACGGCGACGCTGGCTGACCGCGCCCGGCGGACTGAGCCGACGACGCGCCAATGAGCTCGCGCATCCTGCCCAATCAGCGTTCCTGGATCTCAAGCGCACACGCGGCGCGGCGCCTGCCGCGGCTGCAGTTCCAGACGATCCGCTCGCGGATCTATGTGACGCTCGTGGCGATCGTCGCACTGACGCTCGTGGTGGTCGGCTTGATCGGCTTTCTGTTGCTCGGCGGATACCAGGACAGCGTCGATCAATCGCGGCTGCGAGAACTGGCCACCGTCTGGGACCGCGACCTGTTCTCGTCGGAGGGCGAGACGACCGAGTTCGACCTCGACAGCTTCATCGCGTCGCAGAGTCTGCGTGGGTCACTGGCGGAGGAGCTGGACGTGCCGGTCTTCGGCCTCAGCTCTGGCGGCGAGGTGGTGCGCGCGTTCGAGAGCAGCAACCGCTTCCTCGGCGAGACGCTGCCCCTGGACTTCGCGGCGCTGAACTCCGAGCGCATTGCGCAAGGCGTGGTCACGACCGCCGACGGCGAGCGCCTGACCTATGTGCTGACCAGTCTGCCCGAAGCCGATCAAGCGAGGCAGGGATTCTGCTGCGTCGCCGTGGGCCTCGTGGGGGAGGGCCGCGCGGCCGTGCTGAGTGATCTCGCGCCGCTGCTGCTGATCGCCGGCCTGGTCGCGCTGGTGACGGCATCGCTGGTCGGATTCCTCGTCTCGCGGTCGATCTACCGGCCGATTCAACGGGTGGCCGCCGCCGCCCGCAGTGTGGCGCGGGGACAGCTGCAGCAACGCGTCGACGTGGGCGGATCGCTCGAGGCGCAGGACCTGGCTCACTCCTTCAACCAGATGACCGAAGAGGTGGAGCGTCAGCAGACGGCGCTGCGCGATTTCCTGGCTAACGTCTCGCATGACTTGCAGACACCGTTGACGTCGATCAATGGATTCAGTCAGGCGCTGCTCGACGACATTGTCAGCGCGGGCGAACAGCCCAACGCGTACCGGATCATCGAGGACGAGTCGCGCCGCTTGTTGCGCCTCGTCGAGGGTCTGCTGGATTTATCGCGGATCGAGTCCGGACAGGTGCACGTGGAGTCCGCGCCGGTCGATGTGTCGGCGTTGCTCGATCACGTGGGCGACCTGTTCACGCTGCGCGCGCAAGAGCTGGATGTGCACCTGTCGGTCGCGCCGTCGGACGTGGGCGACGTCCTGGGCGACTGGGATCGGCTCGATCAGGTGTTGGGAAACCTCGTCGACAACGCGCTGCGGCACACGCCACAGGGCGGACAGGTTGAGCTCAGCGCGCGACGCGAGAGCGCGTCGAGCGCCTCCATCGCGGTCGCCGACACCGGCGTCGGCATTCCTGAAGAGGCGATTCCCAACCTGTTCGACCGCTACTACAAGTCAGACCGACCCGGTGCGCAGGGCGGTACTGGACTGGGCCTGGCCATCGCGCGGGAACTGGTCCGCGCCCAGGGCGGCGAGATTCGCGTCTCCAGCGAAGAGGGTCACGGCACGACGTTTCACATCGTCCTGCACCACGCCGAGGACGAGGCGTTGATCTCGGAATCGGAGGCGGCCGCGGCCGACGGCGCGATCGAAGCCGTCGGCCAGGCGGCCGCTGGAGAGCGGCGCGGAGATGGCTGAGCACGCCGCCCGCCTGCTGCTGGTCCTGTCGGTGGTCTGTCTCTGGATCACGGCGTGCGGCGGCGGCGAAGCCCAGACGGCTGAGCAATCGGAGTCTCCGCAGGACCAGGTCCAGGAACAGATCGAGGGCCAGGAGCAGCAATCGGATGCTGAGGAGTCTGCGCTGCGAGAGCGCGTGCTGGACATTCCGTCCACGGTGATCGGCGATCACCTGGTCAGACAACCGATCGAGGCTGGGCTCTCGGATTGGCTGTTGGCCTCGCGCGATCCGGTCCTGGCGGAGCTGCCTGAGCGGGCCCGATTCGCCAGCGGCAATCTCTACTCGGCTGCGGCGGACTCACCCACTGGCGAGACGTTCTGGTTGCACATCTTCACCGACGAGACGTTCGAGGGCGCGATGCAATGGGTCGAGTACGTGGCGGAGCAGGATCCCTCCGATGATGGATCGCTGGCGCGTGAACTCGTCCGCCATCACGAGCGGTATGCGGCGAGCCGGATGGGGACGCCCGAGCTGGGCGAGGCGGCCTTCGCGGTCGAGCTGCTGCACGGACACAGCGGCATTTGCGTCCGGTCGCACCTGCTGGTCTTTGCCCAGGAAGGTGTGGTGATGTTCCTGTTCGCGTCGATTGAGATCACGGGCGAGCCCAATCCGTCGTTGCGCATGCCGAGCGGCGCGGCGGACAACTGCGACATCGCACGGGCCGCGGCCGCGCTGACCGACAACCGCTCAATCGCCCGCTGGATTTCCGAGTGGCTGGCCGACGACGATGCGGGCGTCGACGGTCCCTGATCCGGGCTAGGTTCCAGGGCCTGCGCATGGTCGCAGAAAGTCGCTAAGATGTTGGGATAGCTCGCGATGGTGCAGAGGTGGCAACTGCGTGCGCGTATCTCAAATCAGACAGTGGCGGGCGATGAGCCGCTCCGACGTCGTTGGCGTCGTCAGCTGGACGGCGCTGGCGGTCGGTCTGGTCGCGCTGCTGTTGCGCCAGACGATTTCGCTGGAACCGGTGGTGTTTGCGCCGTTGGGCGGCGTGGCGGTGGTCGGCGCGTTTGTGATCGCGCGCCGCTGGTCGGAGAGCTGGGGCGTGCTCCTGGCCTACCTCGTTTCCATGTTCTTTTTCATCCAGATGCGCGACGCAGCTGACGAGACGGGCCTGCCGATCTTGACGGCATACGTGATCGACTGGGAGCTGTGGATGTTCGCCGGCGTGACACCGACTGCCTGGCTGCAAGCGCGGATCGGCGGGGCGGCGTCGGATCCTGGATTCGCCGCGGTGTTCGCAGCCATCGTCCATTGGACCTGGTTCGTCTTTCCCCACGCGGCTGTGGTGGGCGTCTGGTGGTTGGCCCGCAAGTACGCCTGGCGGGTGACGATCATCGTGGCCTTGACGTTCTATCTCGGCCTTGCGCTGTACTTCACGGTGCCCACGGCGCCGCCCTGGATGGCGGCCGAGCAGGGACTGATCAGCGGCGTCGTGCGCGGCATGAACGCGGTCGGACCGTCGCTGCTGGGCGAGGGACTCTACGCATGGGCCTTCGAGGCGATGGCGGAGCCGAATCCAACCGCGGCGATGCCGTCGTTGCACTTCGCCGCCTCGTTCGTCGTCGTCGGCGTCGGACTGTTGGTGCGGTCATGGAAAGTCGTCGGCGTGGCGCTGATCTACTCGGCGGCGCTGGCGTTCTCGCTCGTCTATCTCGGTGAGCACTACATCGCCGACATCATGGCGGGCGCGGCGGTTGCGTTGATTGCGTGCTGTGTGGTCGAGGGCGTGCACGGCGCACGAGTCCAGCACGCCAGGCGGCGCGCTCAGCTGATCGCGATCGTCCAGCGCGCGCACCAGTGGCTGCGCGAGGCGCTGCGTCTGCCGCCTTCGCGGATCGAGGCTGGCTAGCCTCCGTGTGACAGCGGAGTGAGCCATGTCCCTGAGGACAATCAAGCTGCCCGGCTGGCTGAGCGGTCGTGCCGGACGACCAGCTCGGCTTGCGCTGGGGCTGGGTGGCAGCACGGCGTTCCTGCTGCTGTTCCTGCGCAACGCCGACTGGGACGAGATCGGACGCGCGTTCAGCGACGTGTCGGCCTGGTGGATCGCGCCGGCGTTGGTGGTGTACTTCGTTGGCATCGCCGCGCGCGCCTGGCGCTGGCACTGGCTGTTACTGCATATTCAGGACATCGCGTGGTGGCGATTGTTTCCGATCGTGGCGATCGGGTTTGGCGTCAACAATGTGCTGCCGCTGAGGGCCGGCGAGTTCGTCCGCGCCCACGTGCTCTATCAGCGGCACGGCATCTCCCGCCTGTCAGGACTGTCCAGCATCTTCATGACGCGCGTCTACGACGGCCTGATGCTGACGGTCTTTCTCGTCTTGGGAGTCGCGGCCAGCCTGGTTGGGTTGTGGGGCATGACGGACGCGGGCGCGGAGCTCACCGCGGCGATGGCCTTCCTGGTCTTCGGCATCAGCGGCGCGTTCCTGCTCTTCGGCGCGATCGCGAGGCGTCCGCAGCGGGCCGAGTCGCTGATCGGCGGTCTGCTGCGGCGGTTGCCAGGACAGTCGGAGCGGGAATGGAGTTGGCTGGGGCCGATGATCACGGGCATGGCGGCGCAGGCCAACCGACGCCAGGTCGCGGGTGCATTGGCGGCCAGCCTCGTTGCGTGGGCGCTCGAGGCGCTGATGTACTGGATGGTCGGCCAGGCGTTTCACTTGGGCCTGCCCGTTGCGGTCTACCTGTTGGTCGCGGCGGCGGCGAACCTGCTGATCACCGCGCCGTCGACCGCTGGCGGCGTGGGGCCGTTCGAGTGGGCGACCAAGGCGACGCTGCTGATCTGGCTGCCAACACTCGGGGCGGCCGGATCAGCCACGGCCGAGTCCGCGGCCGTCGCGTACGCCGCGGTCTTGCATGCGCTGGTGATCATTCCGATCTCGATCACCGGGCTCGTCTGCCTCTGGATATTCCAGGTACAGCTGCGCGGCCGATCCGCCGCGCTCGAATAATCTGCCTGCATCGCCGATCACAGAGGAGGACGCCATGACGACGCTGGATGGGCCGCTGGACGGGATTCGAGTGGTCGACCTCTCGGCGCTGGCGCCGGGGCCGTACTGCTCGATGCTGCTGGCCGACATGGGCGCGGAGGTGATCCTGGTCGAGCAGGCGGGCCGCCCGCAGGGGCGCCGCGACCTCTCGCGCGATCCCAACGAGGAACGTCGGCGCTACTCCTCCTATGCGCTCGGTCGCGGCAAGCGCTCGATTGGGCTGAATCTCAAGGACGACACCGCGCGGGAGATCTTTTACCAGCTGGCCGACAGCGCCGATGTGGTGCTTGAGGGCTTCCGGCCCGGCGTGGTCCAGCGGCTCGGCGTCGACTGGGAGACGCTCTCGGCGCGCAATCCGCGCCTGGTTTATTGCTCGCTATCGGGCTTTGGCCAGACGGGTCCCTACGCGTCGCACGTGGGTCACGACATCAACTACATCGCCGCCAGCGGTGCGCTCGGGATGATCGGCGACCACGAGGCCGGCGGAAGGCCGTCGATTCCGGTCAACATCATCGCCGACTTCGCGGGCGGCGGCCTGATGGCAGCGTTCGCGCTGGTCTGTGCGCTGCAGGCTCGCGAGCGGACCGACGAGGGCCAGTACATCGATCTCGGCATGTCGGACGGATCGATGTCCTTGATCACCTCCGCGCTCGCCGGCTATGAGGGCGCCGGCGCTGACATGCGTCCGGCCCAACACGTGCTGAACGGCGGCGAGCCGCATTACCAGGTCTACGAGACGTCGGACGGCCGCTGGTTTTCCGTGGGCTCGATGGAGCCGTACTTCTACTCCAATCTCTGCCGGGCGCTGGGTCTGGAGGCGTTCATCGAGGATCAGGGCACGACGGATGCGGCGCGCCGCGAAGAGATCCGCGCCGCCTTCGCCGCTGCGTTCAAGACGCGCAGCGCCGACGAGTGGCATGTGCTGCTCAACGACGTCGACGTCTGCGCGAAGCCGGTGCTGTCGCTGGAGGAGGCGCTGCAGGACGAGCACAACATCGCCCGTGAGATGGTCGTCGAGGTTCCCACGCCTGAGGGCGGCACGATGCGACAAGCCGGGATCGCAGCCAAGCTCTCGGCGACTCCTGGCCGCATCCGAGGCGGGGCGCCCACGCGCGGTCAGGACACGGAGGCGCTGCTGGCGGCGTTGGGCTACGACGCCGAGCAGATCGCCGAGCTGCGCGAGCGCGAGGCGATCGCCTAGCACTGAGCGGACGCCGACGGTGCGCCGACCGAACGCTATGGCCGCTTGGCGGTCTCGACGACCGCCGATTCTTGGCGGTCCGCGCTGGTGATCAGCGCCGGCGGGGAGACGGCCGGCATCCCTTTGCCGCCGTTGCGGACGAACGGCATGGTTGCGGCGGCCAGCGGCACGGCGGCTGCTGCTTGCGGCTTGGCGCGGATGCTGATGCGGCGCAGCGCGTCCGCCTGCTCGCCACGGTGGGCGCGCCGCCAGAGGAGCCAGAATCCGACGCCCAGGGTGAGCACGACGCCGACTGAGAGTCCGTAGGCGAAGCGGAAGTCGATGCTGTCGGCGGAGGCGGAGATGAGCGGCACGATCAGCGCCATCTGCGCGGCCATCATCAACTCGAAGATGGACAGCACGGTTGCGCGTTGGTCGGAGCGAATGCGTCGGTTGATGTAGCCCGTGGCGATTGGTCGGATGGCCGCGTGAATGCCGCTGAGGACGGCGATCGGCAAGATGATGCTGATGTGGTCGAAGAGCAAGAGTGGGATGAACAGCAGGACGCCGCTGAACATCAGCACGGGCAGCGCGCGACGCTCGCCGACCCGCGCGACGAGGGGCGCGGCGAGCAGCGATCCGGCCGACATGCCGGCGAAGCCGGGCACGACGAGCGCGCTCCAGACCACGCCGTTCATCACGCCGCCGGTCGGGTCGAGGTCGTGGCTGCGCAGGAAGGGCTGGACGAAGAAGTTGGGCATCTCGTAGGCGACAGCGACGATGCCGGCGAGCATGATCACCCACAGGATCGGGCGTTGGCGCACTACGATACGGAAGCCGCTGAGCACATAGTTGACGAGGCCGCCGGGCATGGGCTCAGGCTGCGGCTCGGGACCGCCGTGCAGCGGATCGGCGGGAAACGCTGCGCCGAACTCGGCCTCAGTGCGGGGTGGTTCGCGCAACAGCAGCGCGACGAATCCAGCGCCGCCCATCGTGATCGCGCCGATCAGGAAGACAGTCTCGAGGCCGAGCAGACCGGCCATCGGACCGCCGAGCAGTCCGGACGCGAGCAGTGCGCCGGTCATCAACGCTTCGGCGCGGCCCATGTGCTTCTCGTACTCGCCGGTGCGACCCAACACGCGCAGGCTGTCGAACAACAGCGCGTGGCCGGAGCCGGAATAGAGGGTCATCGAGAAGGCGAGCACGACGTAGCTCAGCGCGAGTCCGACGAAGCCGTCGGAGAGCACGAACATGATCGTGCCAGCGGTGAACATGAACCCGCCCAAGGCCAGTGACTTGCGTCGCCCGAACCGGTCGGCGACGGCGCCGGTCGGCACCTCGAAGACCATCATGCCGATCCAGAAGATCGCCTCCATCAGTCCGACCTGCGTCAGCGTGAGGCCACGCTCGTCCTGCAGGAAGATGATCCAGATTGGGATCCAGATCAGGAACCCCGTCGCGAACTGGAAGAGGTAATAGATCGGTATGTTGCGGGCGAAGCGTTCGGGCTGGATCATGTGCCGATGCCATCGCGACGGTATGTCGAGCGAGTGAAGATCATGCGGAGTTGACGAGGGCGATGCAGAGATCGTAGGGATGATCGGGGCGGTCGTGTCAAACGGGGGACGCGATCACGTCGTCGTTAGTCAGTGTTCTGCACATTTCGGTACACAGTGGAGCCGCCCGACGTCTGCCCGGTCCCGTTTGCGGACGCTCCGTTGGATGCTGGGCGGTGGAGCGCCTGCGGCTTGTGGATCGACATCGACCATCGGCGGATGCGTTCCGCCTGGTCACGGCGGTGCGCGGCGCGCCAGAGCAGCCAGAGCACGACGCCGAGCGTGAGCGCGGCGATCAGGTCGAGTCCAAAGGCCGCGGAGAAGGACACGGCGTCGGCGATGGGCACGATCGTGAGCAGGATGACGCTCATCGCGCCGCCGCCCACGAGGGCGAAGATCGACAGCACGGTCGCCCGTTGATCGGAGGTGATGCGGCGGTTGATGTATCCGGTTGCGATGGGCCGAATGGCGGCCTGGCCGATCGAGATCATGAAGATCGCGCCGAGCAGTCCCAGATGGTTCCAGATCAGCAGCGGCACCATGAAGACGGCGCCCCAGATGAGGATCAGCGGAAACGAGCGGCGCGGTCCGAAGCGGTTCATCAACGACTCAGCGCTGAGCATGCCGATCATCGTGCCCAGATAGGCGGGGATCATCAACGCTGACCAGATGAAGCCGTCGGCCGCGCTGTCGAGCGGGTCGAGTCCGTGCCCTGCGACATACGGCTGGGTCAGGAAGCGCGGCATGTCGTAGAGCGCGATCAATACCGCGGCGAACGGCACGAGATAGCGGACCGGCCGAATCCGCCAGACGATGCGGAAGCCCTCCATCATCTCGTTCAGGATCGGGAAGCCGTTTGACTCCTTGATCGGAGGAGGCTGTGTGCCTTCCGTGTCGGGCGCGGTGTGCAGTCCGGCGGGCGGAGCGTGTAGCGGATCAACGGGGAAGTCAGCCTCGCGTCGGGGCGGCTCGCGCAAGAGCAGCGCAGCGACGGCGGCGGCGAGGAAGAATGCGCAGGAGATCGTGATCGCTGCCGAATAGCCCAGCACGTAGCTGAGCGGTCCGCCGATGAGGGTCGCGAGCACCATCATCAACCAGAACAAGCCGTGCGAGCGTCCGCTGTGCCGCTCGTACTCGCTGGTGCGTCCCAGCACGCGCAGCGTGTCGTAGAGCAACGCCTCTGAGGCTCCGGAGTAGAGCGTCATCGCGAGCCCCATGACCAGGTACGAGCCGAGCAGGATGGCGAAGTGATCGGCCTGCGCGAAGATGACGATCGAGACGGCGAACAGGATTGCGCCCAGCGCGAGTGAGATGCGGCGCCCGAAGCGATCGGCGACGGCGCCCGTCGGCACCTCGCCGAGGATGACGGTGAGGAAGAAGAACGATTCGAAGACGCCGACCTCGGTCAGCGACAGCCCGCGGTGATTGAGCAGATAGATGATCCAGATGGGCAGGAAGACCATGAATCCCGTGGAGCCCATGAACAGGTAGTAGACCCGCAGATTCCGCTGGTAGCGCGATGGATCAATGCGGGGGGCAGTGTCAGTGGCGGCGGACATGAGCGCAGGCTACGGGTTCCGTGCGTCTGGGAAGGTCGGGGCCGGCGGCCCGCGTCGAATCTGCTTCCAGCGGCGGGGAAACTGCCCGTCGGTGTGATGCTGTTTGGTGGCGACCAGGATGCCGGGCTGATCGGTGCCGGTGGAGTCGATCGGCGTCAGCACCGCGCCGAGGCTCGCGGCCGTCTCGGCGCAGACGCGCAGGGCATCCGCCGAGAGCGTCCCAGTCCAGATCGCCGCAACGCCTCCGAGTTGCAGGTAGGGCAGCGTCAGCTCCAGCGCGGCCGGCGGCGGCGCGGTGGCGCGGCTGACCGCCAGGACGAAGGTCTCGCGCAGCTCACGGTGTGCGGCCTCCTCGGCGCGGCCACAGCGAACGCTGATCTGTTCCGCGCCGATCGCGGCTGTCACGTCGCTCAGAAACGACGCCGCGCCGGCTCGAGCGTCGAGCAGCACGGCGGGACGTGTCGGTTCACAGAGCGCAATCGGCAAGCCGGGCGATCCGTTGCCGCTGCCGATATCGATCATCGGTCCGTGGGGAAGGGGAAGATCGGCCGCGATCAGCTGGTCGCGGCCAACGAGCGGCTCGACGACATGTTTGTGGAGAGCGGCCTCGGCGTCTCGGATCGCCGTCAGGTTCCGCTCGGAGCGGGAGAGCATCCGCAGCCACGTGTCCAGCTGGGCGGCGATGTGCGGGTTGAGCTCTGCCAGATAGGCCAGGCCGGCGGCATCGAGGGCGTGCTGGATACGGCGTTCGTCCATCAGATTCCGACTTGCCAGCTTCCGACATGCTGACCTGGGTACAGATTCCTGCTCGATAGGGAGTAAGATAAGAGGTGGCGGAGCCGAGACGGGCTCCGCGGCGCTTGGGTGTCTGCGGCATAGGCCGTCGAGACCAGCGGCAACTCCGACCATAGTGGGAGGTCTCGCATGGGACTGTCTGACGATGCGCGAATGGATGAGGCCGAGACCGCGGTTGAGGACATCGTGGACGAGGACGGCGATGATGTCGATGTGGTCGCGGGCGACGTCGTCGAGCGTCCATCATCGGTGGCGCTTGCTGATCGTTCCGTGCAGGGCGGCAACGGCGCGGCTGCGTCCGCCGTCACGCTGGATCAGGCGGTGACCGAGTACTTCATCTGGGAAGAGGCGCGGGAGGCCAAGCGCAAGAATCGCAAGACCTCGCCTCGATCCGCGCCGGCCAAGCGGACCGTGTTTGAGCTCGACGAGGCGGCGCGCCAGGCAATCAACCGCTTCCTCTCGCACGTCGGTCCCGCCACGCCGATCGTGGAACTGAACCCGAACGGGATCGAGCGGTTCCAACAGATCATGGGCGACAACACGACCGATCTCGAGTCCAAGTTGCGCCCGGTCAAGGAGTTCCTCCGCTATTGCTGGAAGGAACGAGAGTGGTGCGAGCAGAATCTGGGCAACCACCTGAAGATCAAGCGATCCTCGGCCGGCGTGCGCACGACAGGCAACTTCACGCACGAGGAGGCCGAGACGTTCGAGATGACGGCGGAGGGTCTGGACCATCTGAAGCGTGAGCTGAGCGACGCCGAGTCGCGCATGCCGGACCTGATCCAGGCCGTCGCCGCGGCGCGCGAGGACAAGGACATCCGCGAGAACGCCCCGCTCGAGGCAGCGCGCGAACAACAAGAGCGGGTGAGCTCGCGGATTGACGAACTGCGCTATCAGATCGACCGCGCGGTCGTGCGCGAAGCGGCCGACACGGGCCGCGCGCAGATTGGCAGCCTGGTGACCGTCGTGGTCGTCGACGCGGACGGCGCCGAGCAGGGACAGGCCAACGAGTACACTCTGGTCGGAACCACTCAAGCCAACGCGGCGCAGCGGCGAATCTCGGTCGACAGCCCGCTCGGTCGCGGCTTGCTCGACCAGCAAGCCAACCGCGTCATCGAGATCGACACGCCGAGTGGCCGCAAGCGGTTCAAGTTGGTCTCGGTGGCGGCCGCGCCGCCGACTGAGGCGAAACAGGACGCGTAGAGGAACGAGCGAGCTGAGCCGGGTCTCCCGCGCACGGGGATCCGGTGCCAGACATCACTTCAGGGTGCGCGCGGGGAAAGCGATGCCAGTGTCTGAGATTCCGACCATCGAGTTCACGATCACCAACGACCATCTCGATACCGGCCTGCGCGGGTATCCCGTCGGCACTTGCGAGACCAGCTATGTCGACCCGCAGGAGGGCGTCTCCTACGTGGGCTATCCGATTGCCGAGTTGGCGTTCCTGCAGGCTGAGGACATCATTCACCTGCTCTTCAACAAGGAACTGCCCTCGGACGCGGAGCGGCAGGGCGTCATCGACGACATCGCAGAGCGCTCAGAGGTGTCGGACGAGACGATGTCCGCGATTGCCGCGATGCCGATGTCGGGCCATCCGATGGATCTGTTCTGCGCCGCGATTCAGATTCTGGGTATGACGGGCAAGACGGAGGACTACTACGAAGATGCGCTCAACCTCGTCGCGCGGATTCCGACGGCATTGGCCGCGATCTTCCGTCTGCGCGAGGGTTGGGGCGATCTGATCCCGTCCGAGCCGTCGCGCGGCTACGTGAACAACTTTGTCCACATGCTGGGCATGCCGGACGGCGACGAGGCGGCCCTGACCCGGCTGCTGTCCGTCTACTACAACCTGCACGCCGACCACGGTGGCGGCAATCTCTCGACGTTCACTGGCCGCGCCGTCGCTTCGGGCCTGGCCGACATGTACCGCTCGATGGCATCGGGGATGAACGCATTGGCCGGGCCGCGTCACGGGATGGCCAATCAGGACGCCTTCAAGATGGTGCACGAGGTCAACACCGAGAATCCGGACGAGGCCTACACCGTCCTCAAGGAGCGCCTGGCCAACGGTGGCTTGATCTTCGGGTTCGGACACGCCGTCCTGCGCCAGGAGGACCCGCGCGCCAAGGTCCAGCTGGGCGTCGGCGAAGAACTCTGCCCCGACGACCACTGGTTCAAGGTCGTCAAGGCGGTCCGTGAAGCTGGCATCCGCGTGCTGTCCGAGAACCCAAAAGTGTCGAATCCGTACCCGAATGTGGACCTGATTTCGGGCAGTCTCGTGAATGCGTTGGGATTCACCGATCCCGACTACTACACGACGCTGTTCGGTTGGTCGCGGATTGCGGGAATTGGCGCGCAGATCGTGGACGAGCGCACCCGCGCCCGCAACGGACGCGGGGTGGCCATCTATCGGCCGCGTTACATCCCGATCAATCAGCCGGACCGCTCGGTCGACAGTTCACGCGGGGGATAGCCCCTGTGGCAGTGCTGGGTTAGGATCGGAGATCGACCGCAGCGTGTACGCCGATGTGCGCGAACGCGGTCACAGAGCGGGGAGAACTGACGGCCATGCCCACGCTGGAGTCGGCGAGGCAGAAGCGGCATTCCGTCCTTCAGCAGATCGCTGAGGCGAGCTACGGCTATCCCAACGACGAGTTCCCTGATCGCGAAGTTACGGTCAACTTCCCGGCCGAGCAGATGGGTGTCCGCGTCCGCAACTCAGGCTGGATTTACCCGGACATCGTGGTGACCGACGAGCCGGGCCACTTCATCGCCCTCTCGGGCGAGCTGGCGCTGACGCACGAGGTCAACCAGGACACGGCAGAAGAGCGTTGGAAGCCGTTGGCCGCGGCCGGCCCGCTGGTGCTGTACGTGCCGATGGGTCAGAGCGGCCGCGCGATTCGCCTCTGCCGGATCAACGGGATCGCCCTGCACAAGCTGGTGACATACCGCCAGCGGCCGGCTGGATTCGGACTTGATCTACAGGAGGCCTACAGCGGGCCTGACCTGTTCAAGCCCATTGCTGGGTTGCTGCCGCCGGCGCTGCGTCCGATGGCCTATCGCGACGAGCGCAAGGTGATCGCCGACGGGTATCTGCAACCGTTGCCGGCGTCTCGCAGCGGAGACGTGCCCGCGCTGGCTGCACCGGCCCCGCAGCCGGCGGCGACGCTCGCCCTGCCCTCCGGTCTGGACGACGCGCACGGTCACGGTGCGCACGGGCACGGCGACCACGACACGCCTGAATCTCATCTGCCGCCGCCCAGCCTGGCGCCGGTGCTGTTTGCACTGGGATTGATCATGCTGGCCGCGGGCGCGGTCTTCGTCGGACAGCTGCTGAGCGTCGGGATCACGCTGGTCGTGCTCTCGGCGGTCCGCTGGTTCCTCGAGGACATGGGCTACTTCGAAGCGGGCGGACCGGCGGAGTTTCGCCAGAATCCGCTGCAGGTAATGCCTGGTGTTGCGCCGCCGCCGCCCGGCATCCACATGCCGCCGCCAAGTATCTCGCCGCTCGTCTTCGCAGTCGGCCTGATCATGACCGCGGCCGGAGCCGTCTTCACTGACCAGGTGTTGGGCGCGGGCATCACACTAATCGTGTTTGGCGGCGTCGGCTGGTTCCTCGAGGACATCCGCTACTACGAGGAGCCCGAGCACGATGACCACGAAGCACACGGGGACGAGCATGTGTCAGACGCGCCGTTGATGGACGGCGCGGACGGCGCAGGCTGATTGGCCCGGACTGCAGCGTCAGACCGGGAGCGAAGGGAGCGGGCGCGTGAGGGCACATCAACGGCTGTGGCGAACCCGATGGGGCCGCTTGACGCTAGTCATGGGCGCGGTCGCGCTCGCGCTGCTGGCGCTGTCCGGTCTCGCCCAGGCCCAGGTCGCGCTGCCCGAGGCCGTCTCCGAACAGGGCGACTCGATCCGCGCGCTGTACTTCCTCGTGTTCGGCATCGGCGTGGCCGTCTTCATCATCGTGGAAGCCATGATTCTCTGGGTCGTGTTCCGCTACAAGCGCAAGAGCGACGACGAACTGCCCACGCAGATCGGACACAACGCTACGGCAGAGATCCTCTGGACGGGCATCCCGACCGTGATCGTGATTGCGCTGTTCATCATCTCCTTCTTTGTCTTGCAGGACATTCAGGCCGCCGCTGACCCGGACGAAGAGACTGTGGTCGTCGATGTGCAGGGGCGCCAATGGGCGTGGGCCTTCAACTACGCCGTACCGCTGGGCACCGATCTGGCCGAGGCCGTCTCCGAGAATCCGTCCGACACGGAAATCATGCTCGAGGATCCCTCACTGGTCGTGCCCTTCATGACCCTCAAGCTCGGCGTCGAGCACATGCGCGTGGTCGCCCGCACGGGCGACGTGGTGACGGTCGAGCGTGCGGTCAACGGCACGGTCCCGATTCGCCACGCCGCAGGCAGCGAAGTGATGCGTTCCTTCAACGGCACCGACACCGTCGCCGAAGGTCGTTTGCAGCAGGCCGACAACACGCCGATCGTGACCGTGCCGGTGGGTCCGATGATTCGCTTCAACATTGCATCAGCCGACGTGTTGCACGCGTTCTACACACCGCAGTTCCTGACGAAGCTTGACGCTGTGCCCGGCCGCGTGCAGACGCTGTGGGTGCGCATCACCGAGGCAGGCGACTTCGCCAGTCAGTGCGCCGAGTTCTGCGGTCGCGACCACGCGCGAATGATCTACACCGTGCGCGCACTCGAACCGGCGGACTTTGAGGCCTGGTTTGCGGACAAGGCCGGCTCGGCTCCCGAACCGATTGACGGCGACTTCGGCGGCGAAGAAGAGGTCGAGCAGGAAGAGGGCGCCGTCGGCAACGCGACCAACGGCCAGAGCCTGTTCTTCTCGCTCGGCTGCAACGTCTGTCACGGCGACAGCGGCGAGGGCCTCGTCGGCCCGACGATCGCCAAGACGATCGTGCCGCTCGACCGCGTGATCACGCAGTACCGCGAGCCGCTGGAGGCGATGACCGCATTCCCGCCAGACCAGGTGTCGGACGAGGATGTCGCGGACATCTACGCCTGGCTGCAGACGGTGCCGCGACCGCCTGAGGCGGCGGTGATCCCGAGTAAGCTCGCTGAACTGATTGAGGCCGGCGGCTAGCCCCGCCACGAGCGCAGGACGAGGACCGCAGAGGGAGGGTTTCTGATGGCGACACTGGCGGGGGCGCAGACGACACCATATGCCGGCGCAAATGTCTGGCGCACGGTGCTCGAGTGGTTGACGACCGTCGACCACAAGAAAATCGGCATCATGTACCTCTGGGCGGCCGGGGCCTTTGGGCTCGTCGGCATGGCCTTCTCGCTGGTCATGCGGACCGAGCTGGCGCAGGCCGGCACGATCATCTCGGCAGAGACCTACAACTCGATCTTCACGATGCATGGCAGCGTGATGATCTTCCTCTTCCTGTTGCCCGTCGGCGCGGCGTTCATGAACTACTCGATGCCGCTGCAGATTGGCGCGCTGGACATGGCCTTCCCGCGCATCAACGCGCTGTCCTTCTGGATTTTCCTGTTCGGCGGTGCGCTGCTGGCGATGAGCTTCGCCGTCGAGGGTGGCACCGCCTCGGCTGGTTGGACGGCCTACCCGCCGGTCACGCTGGACACCGGCAACAACGCCGAACCGCCCGGCGCGGGCATGGACATGTGGCTCGTCGGTGTGATCCTGCTCGGGCAGGCGTCGATCTTCGGGTCGGTCAACTTCCTGGTCACGATCTTCAAGATGCGGGCGCCGGGCATGACCATGTGGCGGCTGCCGCTGTTTACCTGGACGACGCTCGTCACGGGGCTGCTGATCCTGCTCTCGACCCCCGTCCTGGCAGCTGCGCTGGTGCTCGGTTTCATCGACCGCAACGGCGCAGAGGGCGCGTTCTTCGACCCAGCCAATGGCGGACAGCCGCTGCTCTGGCAGAATCTGTTCTGGTTCTATTCGCACCCGGCCGTCTACATCATGATCCTGCCCGCGATGGGCATCGTCTCCGACGTCTTCGGCGTGTTCACGCGGCGGCCGATCTTCGGCTATCGCTCGATGGTGCTGGCGTTGGTCGGGATCGGACTGTTGGGGTTCATCGTCTGGGCCCATCACATGTTCACGACGGGCGGCGTGTTCCTGCCCTTCTTCATGGGCGCGACGTTCCTGATTGCGGTGCCGACCGGCGTCAAGATGTTTAACTGGATCGCGACCATGTGGCGCGGATCGAACGTCTTCCCGACCGCCATGCTGTTCAGCGTCGGCTTCCTGATGCTCTTCCTGATCGGCGGCATCACGGGCGTCTTTCACGCCGCGGTGCCGGTTGACTTCGCGCTGCACGACACCTACTTCGTGGTCGGACACTTCCACTACACGATGTCGATTGCGGCGACGTTCGGATTCCTCGCTGGCTGCTACTACTGGTTCCCCAAGATGTTCGGCAAGTTCATGAACGAGGGGCTGGGCAAGCTCCACTTCTGGCTGCTGTTCATCGGTGTCAACCTGGTCTTTTTCACGCAGCTGCTGCTGGGGCTCGACGGCATGCCGCGTCGGATCAACGACTACGTCGCCAATCCCGGCTGGGAGCTGATGAACATGCTGATCACGATCGGCGCGTTCGTCTCGGCCGCCGGCATGATGGTCTTCCTCTACAACGTGTTCTACTCGCTGAAGTGGGGAGAGCGCGCGGGGTCCGACCCATGGGAAGGCACGACATTGGAGTGGGCGACGACGTCACCGCCGCCGGCCCACAACTTCGACTCGCTGCCGGAGATTCGCTCCGAGCGGCCGCTGTTCGACCTGCGCTTCGGTGAGCGGCTGCAGGACGACCCGCACTACCACGTCAACAACGGCCACAACGGCAATGGACACGGAAGAGGGGGCACCGCACAGCCCTCCGAGTCCGCGCGGGAGGAGGGGTAGTCATGGCAGCCTCAGCCGTCCCACACAAGCGGGTGCACCCGATTCGCAGCTTCCTCGTCGGCGACGAGCCGATGACGACCGGCCTCTGGGGGATCATCTTCTTCATCTTCTCCGAGATCATGTTCTTCGCCGGCCTGATCGCGGCGATGCTCGCGCTGCACTCCGACACGCTGCTGTGGGAGCCAACCAACGGCGGGCACCGAGTGGAAGGCGATCACCTCCTGCCGATCCTGTTCACGGTGCTGTTGGTCAGCACGTCGATCCCGATGCAGCTCGCGGCGTTCGCGATCCGCAAGGGCAACCGCAAGGCGATGCTGATCAACATGGCGATCGTGCTGGTCGTCGGCACGGCCTTCATCATCAACCAGTACTTCGAGTGGGAGCACGCCGACTTCGGCATCTCGGACGGCCCGTACGCGGCCACGTTTTACACGCTGACCGGGTTCCACGGCGCGCACGTGATCGGCGGGTTGGTGTTCATCTTCGCGCAGTGGCTGCGCGGTCTGCTCGGCCACTTCGACGCCAAGCGCAACACGGCGATTGAGGCCGCGACGCTGTACTGGCACTTTGTCGGTTTCGTATGGCTGCTGGTCATCTTCCCGCTCGTCTTCTTCCTGAGCTGACGCGGGCCGCCTCGCCGAGCGTGAAGTGAGGCGGCGAACGCTGGCCGCGTTGGCGGCTGTCGCCGCCAGCGGAGCGGCGGCGCTCGCACCTGGCGTGCTGTCGGCGCACGATGGCCGCTATGCCGAGTCGGGAGAGCTGCTGACCGCGCTCGGCGTCTGGAGCATCGACGCGCCGGGCATCGCTCTGGTCCTGGTCGTCGGCGGGCTCTACGGCTGGGGATACTACCGCCTGCGTCGCGACTCGCCGAACTTCCACTTCCCGCGCTGGCACCTGTGGTCCTTCGGCGCAGGCTGGGTCTTCATGATCCTCGGCCTGGTCTCGCCGATCGACACGTACTCCGACGACCTGTTCTGGGTGCACATGGTCCAGCATGTGTTCATCACGATGCTCGTCGCGCCGCTGATGCTGTTGGGGGCGCCGGCGACGCTGGCGCTGCGCGCCGCCTCGCCGCGGGTGCGTTCGACCTACCTCGTGCCGTTCCTGAACTCGCGCCTCGTCCAGTGGTTGACGTATCCGCCGGTGGCGCTGCTGCTGTTCGTGCTCAGCGTCTGGAGTTGGCACCTGCCGGCGGCCTACGATGCCGCGATCGCGTCGGAGGCGCTGCACTTCGTGGAACACGGCGTGTTTCTGTTCGGCGCGGTGCTGTTCTGGTGGCTCGTGATTGGCGTCGATGCGACGCGGCTACGTCCGCATCACGTGTGGCGCTGTGCGGTGCTGGTCGTGGCGATCCTGCAGAACATCGCGCTGGGACTGATTCTGATCAACGTGCCCGATGCGATCTACGACACCTACGCGACCGCTGCCGAGCTGCGCGAGTGGGGCCCGACCGCGCTCATCGACCAACGCATCGGCGCGGGCATTATGTGGGTGCCGGGATCGATGATGTTCGCCCTGGCCATCATCCTCACGGTGTACTTCTGGGCCGAGCGGGAGGGCTTCAAGGATCGCCGCAACGACACTGTGCGAAACATGCAGCTGCGCATACACGGCGAACTCGACACACTGGGGCCACGGCCCGGCGAGCGCTGATCGGGCAGCCAACGAGCAAACGATGAGTTCCACCACTGTGCGGCGAGCGTCATGCAGGTGATCAAGACTTGGACCCGTGCCCAGTGGTTCGGATTCGGACTGGTGATCGGTCTGCTGGCGCTGACGACGCTGGGCGGCATCGTCCGCGTGACCGATTCAGGCCTGGCCTGTCCCGACTGGCCCGGTTGCTACGGGGCGGTCATTCCCTCCGGCGACTTCGGCGAGCACGAGGCGTATCAGGTCTGGTTGGAGTGGACGCACCGACTCGTGGCCGCGCTGTTGGGCTTCGTGATCATCGGCTGGGCGATCTACACGCTGCGGCGCTGGAAGCACGCGCGCCGCGTCTGGCTGACGTCGGCTGTCGCCGTCGCGCTGCTGGCGGTGCAGGTGATCCTCGGCGGCCTAACCGTGACCGAGCGGCTCGAGGATGAGATCGTCACGTCGCATCTGGCGACGGCGATGCTGATCACGATGCTCGTCACCGCGTCATGGCTGGGGACCTGGGATTGGCGCTGGACGCCTTCTGCCCAACAAGCGAGGCTCGACGTCGATTCCAAGGATCAGGTCAACCGCTACGCCTGGATGGCCGTGGTCGTTGCGGTGCTGACGCTGGCCGTCGTCGTGGTCGGATCGTATGTGACGCATATTGACGTCAAGCCGGAGGCCGGCGCGCAGGTCGGGCCCGGCGGCGGCGCTTGCTGGCGGCAGTGGCCGCTCTGCCACGGCGATCTCTGGCCGACCGGACTCTACGCGCGGTGGCACATGTCGCACCGCCTGATCGTCGTGCTCGCCGGCGCGGCGTTGTTCGCGGGATCGCTCGGCGTGGTGATGCTGCGTCCACGCTCGCGAGCGGCCACCTTCATGATGTATGGCGCGGCATTGCTCTACCTGGGACAGATCGCGCTCGGCGCGGAGATGCTGCGGCTCGAGTTCCCGGCCGAGTTGCGGGCGCTGCATCTGTCCGTGGGCGCGCTGACCTGGACGCTGGTCGCCGGATCAGCGGCGATCGCTATCTATCGCTCCACCTCCGAGCCGTACCCGACGCCTGACGGCGAGCCTGAAACGCCCGCAGACGCGATACTGTCGGTACCAGACTGAAGTTGACCACCAGAGCAGATGACCGAACGAGCCGCCGATCCGAGTATCGCCAGTCCCAGCGTGACGCTGCCTGCGCGCGGCTGGGGTCAAGCGGCCTGGGTTAAGGTGCGGGCGCTCTGGGAGCTGACCAAACCGGGCATCATCGGACTGCTGTTGGTCACCACGGTGCCGACCATGGTGGTCGCCGCCGACGGTTGGCCGCGCGGCAGCTTCGGCGATGGACTGGGCCTGATTGCCCTGACCCTGCTCGGCGGCATTTTGACTGCGGGCGGCGCGAACACGTTCAACCAGTGGTTCGACCGCGACATCGACGCAATCATGGAGCGGACCGCACAGCGACCGCTGCCCGCAGGCACGATCCAACCCGCGCACGCACTGGCCTGGGGCGTATTGCTGGCGGCGCTCGGCGGCGTACAGCTCGCCTTGACAGTCAATCTGCTGGCAGCGTTGTTGGCCGAGGCGGCGGTGCTCTTCTACGTGTTCGTCTATACCGTCTGGCTGAAGCGGTCGACCACGCAGAACATCGTCATCGGCGGCGCGGCCGGCGCCATTCCGCCGCTCGTCGGATGGGCGGCCGTGACGGGCGAAGTCACCTGGACGCCGTTCATCCTGTTCCTCGTCATCTTCATGTGGACGCCCCCGCATTTCTGGGCGTTGGCGCTCAAGTACCGCGATGACTATGCCCGCGCCGACGTGCCGATGCTGCCCGTCGTCTCGGGCGAGCGGGAGACTCGCAAGCAGTTGCTGATCTACTCGGTCGGGCTGGTCGCGGTCAGTTTGTTGGGGCCGCTCGGCGGACACCTCAGCTGGTGTTATCTCGGCACATGCGCGGTCTTTGGTGCTGTCTTCATCTACATCGCCTACCAGGTGTGGAAGGGTGAGGCGGCGCCGATGCGTCTGTTCTTCGCCTCGATCGCCTATCTGTTCATCGTGTTTGCCGCCGTCGGTGTCGACGTGCTGGTCTAGCGGACGGCGTCAACCGCTTGGCGCAGCTCCTCGTCCGAGATCACGATCTCGAAGCGGGCCCGGATGACGCCGTCGGCGTCGACGATGAAGAGTTGCGGCTCCGCCTCAATGACCCACGCCTCGTTCGCCGCGTCGATGAGCGTCTGCAGCTCACCGGATCGCGGTCGGCCGAACGGTTCAACGTGAATGACGCTGATTACGGCGGCATCGCGTAGCTGGACCGCCTGCGCCAGCGCCCGCGAGCAGGCCAGGCGGCCGGCGCAGCGGTCAGCCGAGGCCCAGACGATCAGAAACGGCTCGCCGGCGTCGAGCAGGTCGGCGGCTGATCGTTCATAGAGCGAGGAGTCGTCCCGCGTCTGTGCGGCCAGACGTTCGAGGATGCCGTCCCTGACGGTTGGTGTGTCGATTCGCGGTGCGTCGTCCCCCGCGACCAATCCGCGCGGATGCTCAGCGACAATGAACGGCAGTCGCGGCGAGCTCTCGGCCGTGCCGTCGGCAAGTTCCACGGTCACGGCGAGCGCCCACTGGCCTGCCTGGTCGAGCGGCGGCCCGCGCGTGATCAGATAACGCAGCTCGTCGACCAGGATCGTGTCCAGCGGTGCTTCGGAGTGGAAACGCAGACCGCCCTCCGCCGTCGGCGCGAAGAATCGGGCCAGGAACACGGCGTCGTCCGAGAAGTCCGGCTGGGTGTCTCGCTCGAGCAGCGTGACGACGAAGCGCGGCATGCCCACGTAGATGTCGGAGGTCTCGATGACGGGTACGAACGCGCCTTCGGAGGCCGTCACAACAACGCGGTCGTCGCCGTCTCCGCAGGCGGACGCGAGTGCCGCGCCGAGCAGTAAGAGGGCAGCGGAAGCGGTGGCGATCGCCCGTCTGATCGTGAACATTCAGAACGCTCGCGGGGCTCGTCTCAGGCCGATCGCGAACATGCCGACGGCGAGGACCCCGAGCACCAACGTGTCGATCAGCGGGCCGATCAGACCGTCGGGACTGTCAGCGTAGGACGCGTAGTGGAGCAGGTCGACCGCGTAGGTGAGCGGGTTGATGTAGCCGATGATTTCCAGCCAGGCCGGCACCTGGTCGAGCGGGAAGAAGGCGCCGGACAGGAAGAACAGCGGGAACAGGGCGAGGTTCATGATCAGGTGAAAGCCCTGCATCGTCTTGATCCGCACGGCGAGCAGCAGCGACAGGCCCGAGAGCATCACGTTGAGCAGGAGGACGGTGGCGACGACCGTCGCAGCGCCGCCGAGCCAGCCGAACTGCCAAGCGAGGTCGATGCCGGGGATGACCACTGCCAGGACCAGCACGATCAGCGCCTGGACGGTACCAATCAGGATGGCGGCCAAGGCCTTGCCAAACATGATGGTCGGCGCGCCGTGCGGCGAGGCGAGCAGGGCCCGCAGCAGACCGCTCTCGCGGTCGCGGTACAGTCCGGCGCTGGAGAACGTCGAGGAAAACAGCGCGGTCATCGCGATCATGCCAGGCGCGAGGTACGACGTGTAGTCGCCGTCGATGATCCGCGGCGACGTCGGTGCGAGCCCGCTCGACACGCCAGTGCCGAGCACGGCCAACAGCATCAGCGGCATCAGCAGCGACGAGTAGAGCTGCGACCGTGAGCGGACGACCGCGCGCAGGTCGCGAGCCAACAGCGCCCAGGCCGCCAGTAGCGCTCCGCTCACGAGACCTCCTCCCCGTCCGACATTGCGACGCCGACGATCTGGAACCAGGCGTCGCGCAGGCTCGATTCACGGATGCGAATGCCGCTGATCCGGGCGCCGTACTGCTGGAAGAGTCGCGGCACGGTCTCCACCGCGCCGTCGACATTCAGGTGCAGACCGTCAGCGGAGCGCAGCACGGAGCCGATCTCGTTCCATGCCTGCAACGCAGCGATGTCCGTATCCGAAGCATCGGGCCACTCCAGTTCCAGGGCGTCGCGGCGCAGATTGGCGGTCAACTGGGACGGCGTTCCCTCCGCCTGGATGCGTCCGCCGTTGATGATCACAACACGGTCGGCGTTGGACTCCGCTTCGCTCGTGTCGTTGGAGCAGACCACGATCGCCGCTCCGGCCGCTGCCCGCTCGCGAAGCGCGGACCAGATGGCGGCGCTGGAGTCGGGGTCGAGCGCGAGCGTTGGTTCATCGAGCAGGAGCAGCTCAGGCTCATGAAGCAGCGCGCGGGCGAGGTCGAGTCGACGGCGCAGGCCGCCGGACAGCGTCTCGCAGCGGTCCGTAGCGCGGTCGCCGATTTGCAAGGCGTCCAGCAGCGCCGCGCTGCGCTCGCGCAGCGCCGCGCCGCGCAAGCCAAACAGCCGGCCGTGCAGGGTCAGCGTCTCTTCGAGCGTCATCAGATCGTCGGTGCTGGGTTCTTGCAGGACGAGGCCGATGCCGCGCCGCACCTCCGGGCTATGCGGTCTGCCACGAACGTGCACACTGCCGCGATCTGGGTTGATTTCGCCGCTCAGCAGCTTGAGGACGGTTGACTTGCCGGCTCCGTTTGGTCCGAGCAGGGTGACGATCTGCCCGCGCGCGACCTGCAGCGACACATCCTCGACGCCGCGTCCGCCGGGCCAGGCGAAGGAGGCGTTGGAGATCTCGGCAGCCAGGATCGGAGTGTCGGACACAGCTCTGAGCATATCTGCGGGCGTGTTGTGCGGCGTGCGGCACGGCTCCGCAGTGCGATACCCTGCGAGTCAGCCGTTGGTGGCTCGGGATGGAGGCCTCGTGCGACGATTGCGGGCGTCGTTGGCGCAGATCAACTCGACGGTCGGCGATCTCGCCGGCAACGCTGACCAGATCATCGAGCGGATCCACGAGGCGGAGTCGATCGGTGCCGATCTGGTCGCCTTCCCGGAGCTTGCGCTGACGGGCTATCCGCCAGAAGACCTGGTGCTGCGGCGCGGCTTCGTCGAGGACAATCTGGCGATGCTGCGGCGAGTCTGCGAAGCCACGCAGGGGCTGCATGTGACGGCCGTCGTGGGCTTCGTCGACTACGCGCACGACATCTTCAACGCGGCCGGCATCATCCACGACGGCAGCCTCAGGGGCGCGTATCACAAGCAGTATCTGCCCAACTACGGCGTCTTTGACGAGGCGCGCTACTTTCGTCCCGGGGACGGCGTGCAGCTCTTCGAGATCGCTGGTGCGAGCGTCGGTGTCACGATCTGCGAGGACATCTGGTACTCGTCGGGGCCGATGCAGGATCAATGCTTGGCTGGCGCCGAGCTGGTGGTGAACATCAACGGATCGCCGTTCCATGCGGGCAAGTCTCGCCAACGCGAGCAGATGCTGGCCACTCGCGCCGCAGACAACGCGGTACTGACGCTCTACTGCAACCTCGTGGGCGGGCAGGACCATCTGATTTTCGACGGCGGCTCGTCCGTCTTTGGACCTGGCGGCGATCTCATCGCTCGAGCGCCTGCCTTCTGCGATCACATGCTGACCGTGGATCTGGATGTCGAAGAGGTCCGTCAGACGCGTCTGCACGATCCGAGGCTGCGGCGGCTGCCGCAGACGGAGGCGACGCGCACGATGGTCTCGACGCAGGCGCAGGGAAGCCCGCCGCCGCTCGAGGCCGAGCTGGTGGAGATGCGGTCGGACGATGAACAGGTCTACGAGGCGCTCGTGCTGGGGACCCGAGACTATGTGCACAAGACTGGATTCCAGGATGTCGTGATCGCGCTCTCTGGCGGTATCGATTCCACGCTGACCGCTGCGATCGCGGTTGACGCACTCGGTCCCGATCACGTGCGCGGCTTCTCGATGCCGTCGCGCTACTCGTCCGAAGGCAGCGTGGCCGATGCGCGCGCGCTGGCCGAGAATCTCGGCATTCGCATGGACGTCCTGGCGATCGAAGGGCCGTACGCGTCGTACCTGGAGACGCTCGGGCCGCTGTTTGAGGGGTTGGCGGAGGACGTGACGGAGGAGAATCTGCAGGCGCGCATTCGCGGTGTGCTGATGATGGCGATCTCCAACAAGATGGGCGCGCTGGTCCTGACGACATCCAACAAGAGCGAGTCGGCGACTGGCTACACCACGCTCTACGGCGACATGACCGGCGGACTCGCCGTGATCCAGGATGTGCCGAAGCTGCTGGTCTACCGTCTCTCGGAGCTGGTCAACGAGCGGGCGGGCCGCGAAGTGATCCCGACATCGGTGCTGACCAAGCCGCCGTCGGCCGAGCTGCGGCCGGACCAGTTCGACGAGCAGTCGCTGATGCCCTACGACCAGCTCGACCCAATTCTCGAGGCGTTTGTGGAGGAGGATCGGTCGCTGGATGAGATCACGGGGCTTGGGTTCGAGGAGGCGCAGGTGAAGCGGGTGATGTCGCTGGTCACGGGCGCTGAGTACAAGCGCCGTCAGGCTGCGCCGGGTCTGAAGATCACTCCGCGCACGTTTGGCCGCGAGCGACGCTTCCCGATCGCCAACCGCTACCGCGGATTCTGATCCCCATGGCCGACCCGGACCAGCTCGACTGGCAGGCGCTGGCGGAACGGATTTCGGCGCGGCAGCGCAGCCGCGACTCCCTGATCCGCGGTGCGGCGGTCGTCGGAGACTACGCTCGCCAGCAGGTCTGGGACGGATCGCTGCTGCAGATTCTGCTCTTCCGACACCGCGACGACCCGCACATTGACGAGGGCCAGGTGACGGAGGAAAATGGCGTACTCGTCGTGGTGGACACGATCACATCCGGGTCGCTGGTCGAGCTGGAGGAGCTGCTGCATCTCGAGCCGCTGGCGGGACAGCTTGCCGACATGCACACGCTGCGCATGGCCGATCCGACGCTGCGCGACGTGCTGGCCGCGTTTCGAGATCGCTACTTCTCGGCCGACGGCCGCCAGCTGCGTGCTGCGAAGTCGTTGCAGCGCGCACGAGTCGCGCTCGATGATGCCGAGCGGCTGGATCGTCCGATTGAGGCTGTGGATGCCGTCCGATTGGGTGTGCTGCCGGCGGTGAGCGCGCTGATCGGCGAGCCGCTGGACCTGCTGCGCGCGCCACGTCGGCTGCGCGCGGCGGGACGTCTGCTCAAGCTGCCGCAGATGTGGCCGGAGCTGCAGGATGCGCTCGGTCTGGAACAGGTGAACGTCGACGAGCGCTGGAAGGCGGCCGACGCGCTGCACTCACTGGCGAGGTCGCATCTGGATGCCCGCTTGCCCGAAATCGGCGCGGCGTTGATGCCCCGTCTGGAGCGAGCGCTGGTGGGTGCGCGGCGCGGGAGTGCGTCTCTGCTGGCCAACGGCGACCACGTGGGCGCGTCCTGGGCGGCGACCGCCGCGGCGGCGGAGTTGGACGGAGTGGTGGAAGCAGCATCGCCGGGTTGGCGCGAACGCGACGATTACGGCGTCCGCGCGGGCGTTGTCTACGGCCGTGCGGACCGTATGGACGTGGCGGCGCTGCGTGCGGTCTGCGTCCAGGTGCAGCGGAGAGTCGGTTAGCGGTTTAGCTGGGCAGCACGACGAGCGGATCGATGTACCAACCGTCGTGCTGGACCTCGAAGTGCAGGTGAGGTCCGGTGCTGTAGCCGGTGCTTCCGTTGTAGCCCAGCACATCGCCCTGCGACACGATTTGCCCCTGCCAGACGGCAAACTCGATCAGGTGCGCGTAGATCGTGGTCCAGCCGTCGCCGTGGTCGACCTCGACGTACCAACCGAGCCCGCTGCCTGGGTCGCCGCCGACGAAGGAGACTACGCCGTCGGCCGAGGCGACGATCGGTTCCCAGAGGTCCAGCGCCAGGTCCAGACCACGATGGCGGTACGAGCAATCCCAGCTGCGGCAGAGACCGAATGGGTCGGTGATTTCTCCGGAAGCCGGCCAGGCGAAGCTCGGTCCGTCGAAGGGGATGATGATCTCCTGGCCGATGACCAGCGCGTTGGAGTCGTCAACGCCGTTGGCTGGGTCGGAGAGGATGTCCCAGATGTTCGCGCCATGCGCGTTGGCGATGGACTGCAGCGTGTCGCCGGCTTGGACCGTGACCAGGCGGCCCTCGCGGAGCGGCAGGTGCCAGCTCGATCCGGCCGACATCCAATCGCCGTCCTGCAGCGACGGGTAGTTGGCGATCAGCGTGCGCGGCGTCACGCCGAGCGACGCCGCTGCGTACTGCACGAGGTCCGCTTCCCAGAGCGTGCGCGTCTCGGACACCACTTGCGGATCGATCACACCGGGCAGGATCAGGCGCTCACCGATGACGAGCAGGTCGCTGGGACGCAGCGGGTTGAGTGCGCGCAGATCGTCCATGCCGAGGCCGTAGAGGGCCGCGACGCTGGCGAACGTGTCGCCCGGCTGCACTCGGTGCATGCGGCGGCGCTCGGCGACCGCTGGCACAGTACCGGTCGGCGCGTCCGACGCTGATCCAATCCACGGCACGACCAATCGTTGGCCGATGTAGATCGTGGACAGGTCGACGCGGTCGTTCAGCCGACTCAGTTCTGCCAGCGTGATCTCGAATCGGCTCGCGATCTCGCCGGCGTACTCGCCGGGTCGGACGATGTAGATGTCGGTGAGGCCAGCGCTGGTATCGGATGGGTCGATGGCTGCGACGCGGTAGTCGGGGACCGGAATCAGCAGCACCTGTCCAGGATGGATGACCTCAAGATTGACGGACGGGTTGCGCTGCTGCAGCAGCTCCAGCGTGATGCCATGTGCCTCGGCGATGTTGGATGCGTACTCGCTCGGTTGGACGGTGTACTCGATGGTCTGGGTCGACGTCGAGCCGAGTTCGCGGGCTTGTGCGCCGGCCGTGAGGGCCGGACTGCCACCGTCTCGGTCGCGACCGCTGGTTGACGATCCCTGCGTAGCATCGTCCGACGGGCCTGGTGCTCGGATCAGCAGCGTGTATCCGATCGGAATGCGATCAGGATTGGCCTCGATCACCGGGTTCAAGGCCAGCAGCGCGCTAATGGTGGTGCCAAACTGGGCGGCGATCGCGGATAGCGTGTCGCCGGGCTGGATGTCGTACGAGAGCGCCGATCCTCCGCTCTGGATGGAGCTGGGCGCCGTCCCAGCCGCTGCGGTTGCCACAGTCACTGCATGGCCGTTGGCCAGCGACGGTGTGTTGTCCGGGATCCGCAGCTGCTGGCCGATGTAGATCTGATTGGGCGACACAATGTCTGTGTTGAGCGCCAGGATGACCGAGACGTCCACTTGCAGGAGCCCGGCGATCCCATGCAGCGTGTCGCCGGGCTGGACCTCATAGGTGTCGGCCGAGGCGCGCTCCCAGCCGGCGGCGAATCCCCATGCGGCCCAGACGGCTGCGACGGCGAGGATCAACGCAGGCAGCGTGCGCAGCAACGATCGAGAGCGGGACATGTCCTCACTGTAGGCAACGCGGAGGTCGGTGCTGAGGCGCGCAATGTCAATGGAGTGATAACTTCCACCAGGTGACGTAACTGAGAGAGGACGACCAATGACGTACGACCTGATCGAAGTCGAAACGCGCGGCGCGGTCGGCATCATCCGCAAGAATCGGCCGGAAAAGTTGAACGCCTGGAGCCGCGCCATGGCGGCCGAGGAACAGCAGGCCGTGACCGACTTCAACAACAATCCCGACGTTGCGGCGATCGTGTTCGCCGGCAACGGTCGCGCGTACTGTGCGGGTCTTGATCTCCAACAGCAGCAGGCGGACGTCGATTCCGGCGACGCCGCACGCAGCGCAGGGAGGTCGGCGGATGAGCACGATGAGTCTTGGGTCGAATTCTGCACCCGCAGCAAGCCGATCATCGCCGCGGTGCACGGCTATGCGGTCGGCGTGGGTGTGACGACCATGCTGCCGTTCGACTTCCGCATCGCGGGCGAGAGCGCGCAGTTTGGCTTCCGCTTCGTGAAGATGGGGCTGTTGCCCGAGGCGGCGTCGACGACGTTGCTGCCGCGCCTGGTCGGCGTGGGCCGATCGCTGGACTGGTGCCTGACGGGGCGCTTCGTCGGCGCCCAGGAGGCGCTTGAGGCGGGCCTGGTCCGTGATGTCGCGCCGGACGACGAGTTGCTTGACCGTGCGGTGGCGCTCGGCGAGCAGCTGGCCGAGAATCCCGACGTGATCATGCGCCGTGTAAAATCTCTGTTATCCGAAAATCAGTTGGAAACTGACATTCAGCTCGTGCAACAGCGCGAAGGCAAGGCGCTAGAGTGGGCGATGCAGACACCGGAGCATGCGGAAGCGATCGCCGCCTTCCTTGAGAAGCGGCCCGCGAAATTCCGCTAGTTTCACACCTTTGGGCATAGCAACACGGCGGGGTGACTCGGTTGGGAGACCGGGATGTCCCTGCAAGAAGCCGCGCCGTCGGGGCCGTTCGGAGCGAAGCCGCCGTCGCAAGCTGAATCACCAACGACGGACTCGCCGTTCCAGCAGCCGCTGGACGGGCCGGTCGATCACGCCGCGATGGCCTCGCCGGCGTACGACGATCCGTCCGCCGTCGGCTCGACAGATCAGGAACTGCGCTCACAGCGCCGCCGCGCGTGGACCATCGGCGCCGCTGCCGTGGTGCTGCCCGCAGTCGTCGCTGGTGTGATCGCCTGGCAGCTGTTCGGCGGCAGCTCGCAGCCCGCGCCGACGATTACGCGAGTGGCGAGCACGCCGACCGCGGCCACGACAGAGGTGGCGACGCCGACCAGCGCCGCCGCCGCGACCACGGTCGCGGCGACGACCGCCGCTACTGCCACTCCGTCGGTGACGCCGACGTCCAGCGCTGCCGAGACGTCCACAGCGGCGGCCGGCACGACGACGGCATCGACCGCTGAGGCTGAGCCCGCGCCCGCGCCGCTGGTCGACCTCTCGTCGCTCGATCCTGAGGCGAGGCTGGCCGCCTGGACCAACATTGACGTGATCGAGGTGCTGCCCGGCGAGACGCTCTGGCTGATCGCGCAGAACTACGACACCACAATCTCGGCGATCGCCACGCTGAACGGCATCACCGATCCTGCATCGCTTAGTGTCGGGCAGACGCTGAGAATTCCGCTTGGCTTCGCGGACGAGGTCACGTCGTCGACGCAGGCCGCTGCGGCCGTTGAGTCTGTTGCAGCAGCGGAGACGGTCGAGGCCGACCCCGCCAGCGCGGCCGCATCAACGGTGGAGACATCCACCGCGGTTGCGTCAAACGCGGCGCCGGCGCTGACCGATGAGCTGGCCAACTGGCACACGATTGCGGTCATCCCCATCGAGGAGGGTGACAGCCTGGCGGCGATCGCCGAGGCGAACGACACGACGATCGAGGCACTCATGATGCTGAACGGGATCGCCGACGCCGGCTTGATCTACGTGGGCGACGTGCTGCTGGTGCCGGTCGGCTTCCAGCCCGCCGTGAGCGTCGTGTCGACCGTTGACAGCGTTACCACCGTCGACACGATGGAGGAAGAGTCGCTGACAGCTCCGTCCGAGCAACTCCTCGAAGAGGAATCAGCGACCGGCGACGACATGCTGGAGGAATAGGCTCGCTGAACGCGTGACGGTCCGAGGCCCCATGCACAACGCATGGGGCCTTGATGCGTTGATGCGTCATCGGCGATGGTCGCCCGAATCCGCTAGCCCCTTGCGTCCGGGGTGACGTTGCGTTCGGTGAACCGCCACTGACCGTCGACCTTGGACAGCTTGTCGGTGTAGACGCCGGTGACGATGCTGCTGCCGCCGTCCTTGGACTGGACGAGGTTGAGGTAGCAGGTGTGGGTGGCGCTGTCGCCGTCGCCGTCAACGACGTGGTTGTTGGTCCAATGCCGCGCGCCAGCCATCTGCTGGGCGAAGCCGCCGACGAACTGGGCCAACGCGACGTGGCCGCTGACGGGCTGCGGACCGCCGTTGAAGACGCCATCCTCGGTGAACGTGCCGGCCCATGCCTCGCCGTCGCCGAAGTCGATGGCGTGGTTGTAGCGCGCCGCGAGTTCGAGGATCTCCATCTTGTCTGCTGCGTCGAGTGCCATGTGGGTTCCTTCCAGATTGGATTCAGGTGTCCTCACGCAGGATAGCGAGGTCTTGTCTCACCTGGTCGAGCGAGCGGTGCACACCATGCTCGAAGAGCAACAGGGTGATCAGATTGTCGGTCAGCGTGACGTTGATGGCATAGCGCTCTCGGATCCAGGCGGCTTGATCCGATGCCGATGCCTGGCGGGGAAACTCATGCTGCAGCGCCGCGAACCGTTCGAGCAGCTCGGGCAGAAGTTCGCGCTCAGCGTCGGTCAACGTGAGTCTCGGCGGCATGTCTGCAGGCTATCCTCTCGGTAGCATCCAGCAGCGGAGGCGCCGTGCCTGGACCCCTTGACGGTTACCGCATCCTCGATTTCACCCGCTATCAGCAGGGACCGTACGCGACGGTGCTGCTGTCCGATCTGGGGGCGGAGATCTGGAAGGTGGAGCCGCCGGGCGGCGACCCCGGCCGCGGCTCGGACCTGGCTGAGGACGGCTTCTCGCGGTACTTCGAGGCGCACGATCGGGGCAAGCGATCGATTGTGCTCAACCTGCGCGATCCATCCGCCGTAGAGGCCGCCTTGCGGATGGCCGAACGCTGCGACGGCGTGATCGACAACTACCGGCCGGGCGTGATGGATCGACTGGGCTTGTCGTACGAGGCGTTGCATGCGCGCAATCCGCGGATCGTGTCCGTGTCGGCCTCGGCCTTCGGCGCGGTCGGACCGCAGGCCGGTGAGCCCGGCTACGACGTGATCGGCCAGGCGACCGGCGGCGTGATGGCGCTGCAGGCGCTAGAGGAGCAGGGCCGGCACGCCGAGCCTCGCACGCTGCCCGGTGGCTTTGCGGACCAGGTCGGCGCGATGCAAGCGTGCATCGCCATGCTGGCCGGTCTGATCGCCGCGAAGGATTCTGGTCAGGGGCAGCAGGTGGACGTGTCGCTGCTCGGATCGCAGATTGCCTTGCAGGGCGTTTACTTCACGGGGTTCCTCCAGGACGGCTTGCAGCCGCACATGCGCCGTCGACGCATGCCGACGTTCACGTTCTATCAGGCGTCGGACGGTCGCTGGCTGGTGATCGGCGTGGTCGACGCGAAGAACTGGCGTGCGCTCTGCGAGCTCATGGATCATCCCGAGTGGGAGTCGGACGATCGGTTTGCCACCGCGCCCGCTCGTCAGCGGCACTCGTCCGAGCTGGAGTCGCTGCTCGAAACGTGCTTCGCCACCGCCGACCGTGAGACCTGGCTGCAGCGTCTGCGCGAAGCGGACATTCCGTCGGCGCCGGTCAACAGTTACGAGGACGTGGCCGCGTCGGAGCAGGTCTGGGCGAACGGATACCTGGCCGAGATTCCCGATCCACGCTACGGGACGCGGCGGGTGACAGGTTTGCCCTGGCAGTTTTCGGCGACGCCGGGCGCGGTGCAGGGCCGCGCGCCTGAACTGAACAGTGACGCCGACTCGATTCTGTCTGCGTGCGGCTATAGCTTGGAGCAGATCGCGGAGCTTCGCGCGAGCGGCGCTCTGGCTCAGTGAGCCTGGATTGGACCTCCGATGAGTGACACACCAGCCGACGTGGTCGGCTTCTATGCGAGCCAACTGGGGGTGGATGGTGCGGCTGCCGAGTCGGTGCTGGCCTCCGCGCTGGGCCGCGGCGGCACGTTCGCCGAGCTGTACTTCGAACACAAGCGATCGGGATCGCTGAGCTTCGAGGACCAGCAGGTCAAGGCGACTCAGGCGTCGCTATCGCAGGGCGTCGGCATCCGAGTGGTCGAGGGCGACGCGATTGGTTATGCCTACACCGAGGACCTCTCGGTGGACGCGATGCGTCGCGCGGCGGCGACTGCTGCGCAGATTGCGCATGGATCGTCGGAGGGCGAGCCGGTCGACGTGACGGCCGAGTCGTACGACGCCGACCGCTACGCGATTGACGCGCCGAGCACCGCCATTCCGCTGACCGAGAAGGTCGCTCTGCTGCGCCGCGCCGATGCGGCCGCGCGCGCTTATCACCCGAGCATTGCCCGCGTCGACGCATCGATGGTCGACGAGGAGAAGCGCGTCCTGATCGTCCGCTCGGACGGTCGGATGGTGGCCGATTACCAGCCGCTGCTGCGCTTCAACGTGTCGTGCCTGTCGGAGTTGGACGGCGAGCGGCGCAACGCCCGTTGGGGCGGCGGCGGACGCATGGGCATGCCCTACTTCGACGAGCACTCGCCGGAATCGCTGGCTCAGGAGGCCGCGCGACAGGCCGTGCTGCAGCAGGAAGCTCGCGAGGCGCCGGCCGGGACCTTCCCGGTCGTGCTGGCAGCCGGCGATTCCGGGATCCTGCTGCATGAGGCGGTCGGGCACGGGCTCGAAGCCGACTTCAACCGCAAGGAGACCTCCAACTACTCCAATCGGATCGGACAGCCGGTCGCGTCCGAGCTGGTGACGGTGATTGACGACGCGACGCTCAACCTCTCGCGCGGATCGGTCAATGTGGATGACGAAGGCGAGATCGCTGGCAACAACCTGCTGATCGAGCAGGGCCAGTTGGCCGCCTACATGCAGGATCGCATCTCGTCCGAGCACTTTGGCGTCGCGCCGTCGGGCAACGGACGTCGGCAGTCCTTCCGTCATGCGCCGATGCCGCGCATGACCAACACCTACATGACGGCCGGCGAGGACGACCCCGACGATCTAATCCGACGCGTCGATTACGGCATCTACTGCAAGGCGTTCAGCGGCGGACAGGTGAACATCACGAACGGCGATTTCGTGTTTTCAGTGACCGAGGGCTACCTGATCGAGAACGGGCAGGTGACCGCGCCGATCCGCGACGTCAACCTGATCGGCAACGGGCCAGATGTGTTGTCCAAAGTGACGGGCGTCGGCCATGACCTCGAGATGTCTGATGGTCGATGGACGTGCGGCAAATCGGGTCAGTCGGTGCCGGTCGGCGTAGGGATTCCGACGGTGCTGGTCTCGGGCATGACGGTCGGCGGCACGCAGATGCGCTCGGGCGGGATGTCGGCCTGATGGCGGCGCTCTCGACCGAGCCGCTGGAACTCGCCGCGCGCCTGCTCGAACGCGCCAAAGCTGCCGGCGCGGACATGGCCGACGCAGTGGCGATCACCTCCACCAACGCGGCGACCACGGTGCGCAAGCAGCAGATTGAAAAGGTCTCGGAGTCCACGTCGAGATCGGCGGGTCTGCGTGTGATTCTGGGCGGACGCCAGGCGACGGTGTCGACCTCTGACACGTCCGACGCGGCCCTCGACGAGACGGTGCAGACAGCGCTCGAGCTGGCGCGCGTCTCGGAGCCGGACGAGTTTGCCGGACTCGCCGATCCGAAGCTGCAGGCCCGCGAGACGCCTCAGCTGGGATTGTTCGACGAGCAGATTCCCGACGTCGATGGCGAGCATCGGCTGTCGCAGGCGTTGGCCTGCGAGGACGCCGCGCTCTCGGCCGACCATCGAATTGCCAACAGCGGCGGCGCCACGTTCAGCACCAACGTGAGCACGTTCGCATTGGTCGACTCCAACGGCTTTGGCGGCTCCTACGCTGACACGTCCGCCTCGATGTGGGTCGAGGTGATGGCGCAAGAGGAAGACGGCAGTCTGCGCAACGCCGGCTGGTCCACGTCGGAGCGCAGCCTGCATCGGCTCGACGCCGCCGAGGACGTCGGACGCGAGGCGGCCGCCCGCGCGCTGCGTCAACTGGGCGCCGGCAAAGCGGCGACCTGCGAGGCGCCGGTCGTCTGGGAGCCGCGCATGGCGGCTGGCTTGGCCGGGATCATCTCGGGCGCGGCGAGCGGCGA
>JAJEBU010000079.1 GCA_022822375.1 Dehalococcoidia bacterium | reverse complement strand
CGTGAGCTGATCGAGCCGCAAGACGATGTCGGTCTTGTTGGAGAACGTTTGCGGATCACGGGAGATACGCTGGACATCCTCCCACTTGGTGATCGCCCAGAACGGTTCGAGATCCTCATCGCTCGCCTGGTAGCGAAACGCCGGCGCGTGCTGGCGCAGGTAGGCCCAGTGCGAGTGCGGGTAACCGCTCAAGGCGTAGCCGTCGGGCGAGGTGATGTTGACCTCGTCGAGGGACTGCGGCGGGGTGTCGAAGGGAGTCGCCATCTTGATCTCCTGAGAGTTCGCAACGCTGGCCGGTTGTGGCTCAGCGTACAAACTAATGTGCGCGTGAAGCAGATACAAGATAGGGCTGCGCATCCGAGTCCGCTCGAGGGCAGCGTTGACTCCGGCGAGCGGAGGCATCACGGTGCGCGGGACGCACGACAATCTCGGCGAACGCGCGACGCATCTAGGGAGCGCCCACGGCCGGCGGTTGACCGACTGATTCAACCAGCTCGTCAAAGAGCGAGTCCAGTGCCGCTTCTGGATCGTCGTCACTGCCCTGACCGCTGACGGCGGCGGTCCGGCTGGAGAGCCGTCCGATCCGGCGGTTGCCGATCTCGGTTCCGCTGTTGACTCCGAAGTTGACGATGCCCTTATGCCCATCAACATGGAAGACGATGTTGAATATGGTCTCGCCACCGTGGGACTCCGAGTATCCACCGATTCTCGCTTCAACTCCTTCGGGGATCGTGAACAGAGTGCCATTGAGCCGGTACGTCTCGCCAGCTGTCAGCGGCGTGTCTGAGTCCTGCGCTTGAAGAATCACGTATATGTCGATTGATGCGACCGCGGTCGCGCCGGCGGAGTCGGTGGCAACGGCGCGAATCGCCTTGGGACCTGAGTCAATCATCGGGTCCTCGCGGTAACGCCGCTTTTCCTCGTAGTCGTCGTAGAGGACCTCGCCCGGTTTGGGAGCGCAACTGACTGAGGCGACGCCTGATGCTCCCTCGTAGGAGCCGCGGCCGTCCCGAGGTTCGTTATCGATGGTCAATCGGTACGGCGCAGTGCCGCCTGTGACGGACCAGCGAACGCTCGTCTCTGCAATCCGGCCGTAGCCGTGGTACACGGTCGTGCGGCCTACCGGGTTGCCGTCGTCGTCGTACTCGAACACTGAGCCATCGAAGCCAACGCCGCCGCCGGTCTCGCAGTATGGGTCCGCCTGAAGCGTCAGCGACAGTGTGCTCTCTGCTTGGTCGGGAGCTTCTGCGGACTCCACTGCCTGGTGTGACTCATCCAACGTTGCAGCTGCTTGACGTCCGATGCCCAGTTCCCGTCCAACGGCCACGACCACCACCGCCACAACGACAGCAACCGCCACAAACAGCGCTAAATCACGTGGTCGCAGAGTCCGCAGTCGCAACCGCATGTCTCGGCTCCTCACGTTGGCGCACCGTACCACTTGCCTGGCCTGATCCGCACCGCACGGTCTGGACACTTGACTGGTTCGGCGCCGACTGCGTGCCGATGCTGCGCCATAGCGAGCACGGGGCTGGTACGCGGCGCTTGACGACGACCGCCGCGATCTTTCCAGGCGCTCTTGGCGTACGCTCAAGTTGTCGGTAGCGAAGGAGCGCCATGATGACGCCGGAACAATCGAACGAGCTGATCGAGAACGTGCGCGAGCTGGCTCGCGGTCCATTCCGCGAACGCGCGGAGGCGGCGGACGCCAGTGGCCAGCTGCCCAGGGAGAACTACGCAGAACTCTCGGAGCTGGGCGTGCCTGGGCTGCTGCTGCCCGAAGCCTTCGGCGGACTCGAGGCTGACGGCGCGACGTTTCTCAAGGTGATCGAAGAGATCGCCTACGGCGATGCCTCGACCGCGGTGGTCGTCAACATGCACATCTTGGTGGCAGCGTTTACGAACTCGCTCCCACCGTTCCCCCGACGCGACGAGGTGCTGCGCGCCTGCGCGGCAGGTGATTGGATTTGCGGCCCAGGCAGCGTCCCCACCCGCGAGCTCGATAACACGACCACTGGCTACCGCGCCGTCGAAGACGGCGATGAGCTGGTCGTCTCGGGCCGCGCCGGATTCGGCTCAGGATCAGACAATGCCCGTTTCGTCTTCGTCGCCGGCTTGATCAACAAAGAACCAACCTCCGACCTCTTCGTCTCCTATCCCGAACTCAGCAATCCCGCGATCAGCAATCGTGGCAACTGGGACGCGATGGGGCTGCGTTCGACCGCTTCGCACGACGTGATCATTGAAGGCTTGCGACTTCCTCGATCTGAGTGTCTCGTCGTGCCGCTGTCAATGATCGAAATGGCGCAGCAGATGCAGACGCAAGAACAGTTCCAGCGCCGCGCGATTCCCGCGCTCGGCATTACGGCGATCTGGCTCGGCAGCGCCAAGGCGATGTTCGACGAGTCGCTCGCTTACGTCAGAAAGCGTCGCGGCTATCTCGCCACCGCCGGGACGCAGCTGGGCGGCTCCACGGAAACGCGGGACCGACAGGCTTGGGCGCAAATGGAGCTGGGCGAGATGGAGAGCTGGATCGGTTCCGGCGACGTCATGCTCGCAAACGCGATCCGAGAAGTGGACAGAGACTACGAAGACCGCCAATCGTTCGTCCGCATGCAGGTACGGACGACGTATCACCTGCGCCGAATGGCCGAAGAGGTCGCTCGGCTCGGCATCGGCGTCACCGGCGCACACGCCTACGTCAAGGGATCGCCGATCGAGCGCATCTATCGAGACCTCACCGGCGGCAATGTGATGGCCTGGAAGACGGGTGAGCTGCGCCAATCGCTCGGACTCGCCGCGTTGGGCGAGCCGATCGTCCTGGCCGGCCCTGCCGGAACGTAGACGCGCAATCGCAGCGCACGGCTCTCCGGAAGCTGGTTCTCTGTCTGGCGTTGTAGCCGGCCGCTTGGACGGTACGCCTGGGCGACGGACCACAGCGCCTCCAACAGCCAGGCCCGCTCTCCAGCGGCGCGTCAACCACCCGGGCCGACTGTTGGTTAGGCTTGAGAGTGCCGAGAGGAATGGAGGGCGTTCGATGCGCGAGACACAGGTGTTGGTGATTGGTGGGAGCCTGATCGGGCTGACCTCATCGTTGTTGCTGTCGAGCCTCGGCGTCGAGCACATCCTCGTCGACCGTCGGCCGCACACCAGCGATCATCCGCGCGCACGACTGTATGACCGTCGGACGCTCGAGCTGTTGCGGCGCTTCGGCGTGCACCACGACGTTGAGGCGACGGGCATCGGCGACCTCTGGACGCGTCAGAATCGCTGGATCGAGAGCCTCGCTGGCAAGGATGTCGCCGCAGTGCCGACCGAGTCGTTCCAGATGGCGCCGGCGGAGTACAGCCCCAGCATTCCCGTCATGGGCGCGCAGGACATGATCGAGGAGACGCTCTGGAAGGCGGCGCGCGAGCAGGAGAACGCCGACGTCCGCTTCTACACCAGCGCCGAGGAGCTCTCGCAGGACGCCGACGGTTGCTCTGCTACGTTGATCGATCGCGAGACCGGCGAGGGCGAGCCGATCCGCGCCCAGTACGTGATCGCCGCTGACGGCGTGCACAGCGCGACCCGAGACCAGATCGGTTGCCCGCTGGACCAGAACAGCTTCGATTTCTACCTGCAGGACATCCTCTTCCACGCTGATCTGTCGCGCTGGGTTGGCAATCGCATGGGCGGATTGATCTTCATCTTCACCTCGTACGGGATGGGCGTCTATCAGCCGATGGATGGCGCGACGCGCTGGCGTGTCCAGCTACCCGGCTGGGATCCAAGCCGCGGCGACCTCAGCATGGAGGAGGCACACGACTACATCGTTGAGGCGGTCGGCGTGGACGAGTCGGAGCTCGATCTTGAGGTCGTCAGCATCCGCCCCTGGAACTTCATCGCGGGATTGTCTGAGCACTTCTCGAACGGTCGCGTGTTCCTCGCGGGCGACGCGGCGCACGCCTTCATTCCGACTGGCGGCATGGGCAGCAACACTGGGTTCTCGGGCGCGCACAACCTGTGCTGGAAGATCGCCTACGTGCTGCAGGGTCACTCGCCGGCGTCGCTGCTCGACACGTACGAGCAGGAACACCGACCCATTGCCACGCGGCGCGTGCGGCTGAGCATCGAGAACGCCAATCTGGCCGCGGCGATCGGGCAGGCGTACCGGAGCGGTGGCGACATGGCCCAGGCCGAGGTCAACTGCCACCAGTACGGCAGCTACGAGGGCATGATCATGGGCTACGAGTACCAGTCCGACCTGTGTCAGGTCGATGACGAGCCGCCGCCCGACGTCGAGAACGAGCACCGCGATTTTGTTCCGGTCGTGCGCGGCGGGCGCCGCGCGCCGCACGCCTGGCTCGACCCGCACCGCGAGGTGTCCACGCTGGACTGGTTTGGGACCGACTACGTCGTGATGCTCTGCCAGGGCGAGCACGAGGGCTGGCGGTCGGCGGTGAACAGCTACCGCGATCGCGGCTTCCCGATCCGCATTGAGCAGATGCGTCACGCGGCGAACACCCCGTACGCGGAGTCTGAGGCGGTCGTGGTCCGCCCCGACGGCGTCGTTGCCGTTCACACGACGGCGACAGATGCGCGACGTCCCGAGCAGCTGCTTGCGCAGTTTCTGCCGCTCGGATGATGATTGGGCGCATTTCCTTCGGCAGTTGGGCTCGTCGGCTCCCGCTGACGGCGATTGCGCCGCTGCTCCTGATGTGGCTGGTCGTGGTCTCGTGTGGCGGAACGGACCCGACGGTGATTGCCACCGTCGGCGACTATCACCCGTTC
>JAJEBU010000054.1 GCA_022822375.1 Dehalococcoidia bacterium | reverse complement strand
TCATGATCGGTGTGCGCAGACAGACGGGTAGGAAGGCCATGCCGATCAGGCGGCGCTGGGGATGCTCGAACCGGCGCTCCTGCGAGCCAAGGGTGAGCTCGATGCCGGTGCGCGTGACTTGGCCGCTGAGTTCGACGGGGCGGAGCTGCTTGACCTCGGTGGAGCCGTGCACGTTGCTGAGGTGCAAGAGGTAGATGGTCTTCTCGGTCGTCGCCTGCGGGTGCCCGCGCAGGTGCGTGCGGTAGAACGAGGGTCCGCTCCAGCCGTCCTGTTCGAGCTCTTCGAGCGGCCGGTCCAACCGAGGGCCGCGACCGGATGCCCCATCCCAGGCGAAGATCATGCCGGCGAGTGAGCGCGTCTCGTACCGCTCCAGAAGTGCCGAGCATGGACGGGCATGAGTCGCAGTGATTGTGATGCAGGGATCGCGATACACTAGTGCCTGGAATACCGTCTTTGAGCCCTGCTCTCCCGAGGTTGTTTGCATGATCATGTCTCCAAACACTCCAAGCGCGGTGGACTTGAGCCTGCCCGAGGAGTTGCTGCTGGCGCTGCTCAATGAGGAGAGCGGCTACTTCCACCAGGTGCCCGGCTGGAATCTGAACTGTGCCATTGCTGGCGCGGCATTGGCGGATCTCTCGCTGATCGGTCGGATCGACACCGACCTGGAGTCGCTGACCCTGTTGGATGCGACCGAGACCGGGCACCCATTGCTGGATCCGATCCTGAAAGAGATTGCGGCCGAACAGGAATCACACAACACTCGCTACTGGATCGAGCGGCTGGCCCCGCGGTCCGAGATGGTGATCTCCCAAGCGCTGAACGCGCTGGTACGGCGGGAGATTCTCGATCACCACCCAGGCGGGTTCTACACCTTTACCAGGCACCTGCGCCGGGGCGACACCTCCCAGGCGGAAGAGTACTCAACGGGTGAGTTCGTGAAGGCGCGCCTGACGAGGATCATCTTCGCCGACGAGATCCCTGAGCCGCGCGACGCGATCATCGTTGCGTTGGTCAACGCCTGCGACGTGTTCCATCTGATGTACCTGCTCGACGAAGAGATCGAACAGCGCATCCAATTCGTCGGCAAGATGGACCTGTTCGGCGCCGCGATCGGCGAAGCGGTCGCCGGCAGCATCGCCGCGCCTGTGTTTCGCCAGCCGCCGTTGACCAAGCCGATTCCACGAGTCTCTTACCTCGAAATGGCAAGGAATCGTCACTTACGAGCGGGCCGGCTACCGGCGTTGTTCGCCTCGCTTGCCGAAAAGCACGGGCCTGTGTACCAGGTGCCTCGCCCGTTCCAGGAACCGCTGATCGTCCTCGCCGGACTGCAGATGAATCAATGGGCGCACCGCCAGGGGCGGATGTACATGAGGTCCCAGGACTACTTTCAAGGCGTCAACGAGGCGTACGGCGCCGCGCGATCGATCCATTCGATGGACGGAGCCGATCATTTCCGCTATCGCAAGGCGATTCAGCCCGCCTACGCGCGCTCGACGCTGACCAACCGTCTGGACGAGACCTATGACAATGCCCGCCGGCATATGGCCAGCTGGCAAGTGGGCGACTCAATCCCGGCCCAGAAGATGCTGCGCCCGCTGCTGAACTCGCAGGTGTCCCCGCTGCTGACCAGCACCGACACTCAAGACTTGATTCATGACGTGCTGAAGCACAAGATGCGGGTGCTGAACGTCGCCCTGGCCAACATTCTGCCCCAGTTCATGCTCCGCACTCCAGTTGCCAAGCGCCGGGCAAGGGTGACCGATGAGCTCGTCGAACGCACCCTGCAAGCTCACACTCCAGGGCAACGGGTGGGAAAGCCGCGCGACGTGGTGGACGAGTATCTGAGCCTGCATGGTTCCGATTCACAGTTCTTGCCCCAAACGGACCTGGGCGTGCCGATGGGCACGATGCTGATGGCCAGCATGTACATGGGAGATCAGCTCGGATTCGCCCTGTACTGGATGACGAAACACCCCGAGATTCGAGATCGGGTCACGGCAGAAGCCGACGCATTGTTCGCTAACGGAGATCCGACCGATGCCGACCTGACGCTGGAGAACATCGATGTGACGCATCGCGTGTTGATGGAGAGCCTGCGGATGAGCCCGATCGTCCCGATGGCGATGCGCACAGTGATGAACACGGTCGTCGTGGAGGGCTATGAGCTACCACTCGGCGCTTCGATCTACATCGCCAATACGGCTGCGCACTACATGGAGGACGTGTTCCCCGATCCCTGGAAGTTCGATATCGACCGCTACCTGCCTCCGCGCAACGAGCACATTAACGAGGGCTATTCGCCCTATGGGCTAGGCACGCACTCGTGCCTCGGCTTCCGTTGGTCGGAGTTGCACCTGGCGCTCAATCTGCTGATGCTCACCCATTACTTCCGGATCGAGTTGAACAAGGACTTCGGCGACCCGCCGATGGACCCCTTCCCGTCGCAGTCGCCGAGCAACAAGCTGAAGTTTCGGATCGTCGAGCAGCGCCACGAACTGAAGTGAGCTGGCTACACGTCCTCCTACACGGCGTCATCGGACTCTGCCCAGAGCCGCTCCAGCCTTGAGCGCAGGCGCATGTTCTGGAATGCGCCCCAGACGGTCATCGCCGGCGGGACGAGCACAATCGAGACGATCAGCGCGTAGGCGATCGTGATCGCCGCGGTGATCCCGAACTCCTGGATCGAGAGCACCGGCGACAGGATGAGCACGCCCAGGCCGAGCACGGTGGTGAGCGCCGAGCCAAGCAAGGCCGGGCCGGTCGTCGCGAGCGTGCGCACCGCCGCACGCTCCGGATCGCGCAGGCGCGTGAACTCCTCGCGATAGCGATGAATCACGTGGATCGTGTAGTCGACGCCGATACCGATCGAGAGCGCGGTGATCATCGAGGTGACCAGCGTGTAGGGAATGTCCAGCAGCGCCATCGTGCCGAGCACCCAGAGCAGAGCGAGCACGATTGGCGCCACGGCGATCACGCCGAGCGTGGGCTGTCGCTGGGTGATCCAGAAGAATACGGCCAAGATGATCAGCGCGACGACGATCGTGGTGGCGATTGATTCGGTCTGTCGGTCGGCAATCTCGTCGGTCACCGCGACGGAGATAATGCTCTCCGAGGCTGCGGTGATGGAATCGTCGTCGCCGCCCCAGATTGCTTCCAGTTCGTCCTGGATGAGCTTGGTGCTGTCCGTATCGAGCGAGTAGGCCGAGAATTGGACCAGAATGGTGTCAATGCCGGCCGGATCGTTGACGAGGTGGTCGGCGAGCGTGGGATCGAGTCGCTCCAGTTCGTCCAGCAAGACTTGCGTCTGCTGCGGATCGACGCCTAACTGACTGAGGTCGTTGCCGACGAGGGCGGCCAGGTTCGGGTCGTAGCGGTCTCCGGGTTGGCCGCTGTCTTCAATCCAGTCGGCGGCAAGCTGCTCGTACGATCCTTCCAGCGGTCCGACGGCGGCGGTCGGGCGGCGTTGGTCGTCCTCCAGGGCGAGCCGCAGATCGCGCATGTTGATCACGGTGCGGATGTCAGTGGCCTCGGCCTGGATCAGGATGTTGATGAGCTGGGTCGAGCCGCCGACAGCCTCTTCGACCGAATCAAGGTCTTCGACCAGCTCGCCGCCGCCAGGCAGGATGTCGCGGATGCTGAATCGAGATTCGAGGTCAGTCGCGGCAATGCCGAGCGCAATCGATACGACGGCGACGGCGATGAAGAAGGGTGCGGGGCGACGAGTCACGGCGCGGCCCAGCGCTTCGGCGGCGCGTTCAATGCCGGGCAGGGCGTTGGCGACCGGCCGCGGTTCGCTGACCTTGCCCTGGGCTTCGCGGCGGCGTTCAAGAATCACTCGCGCAGACGGAATGAGCGTGAGCATCACGATCAGGCTGAGGCCAACGCCGAGGCCGGCCACGATGCCAAAGTCGTTCACTGCGGGGATCGGCGACAACAGCGCGACGAGGAAGCTGATGATGGTCGTGACCGCTGCCAGCGTCAGCGGGACGAGGACGTGGCGGAGTCCCGTGCGTACCACGCTCAATGCCGGGGCCGAGCGGTCGGCGATTCGTTGCTCTCGGTAGTGCGACACCGTCTGGATTGCGTAGTCCACGGTGAGGCTGATGACGATGATCGGGATCATCACCGTGAGGCCGTTGGGTGGGCCAATCAGGTTCAGCGCATCGGGACCCAGCCAGCCTTCGGCTCCGGTCACCCAGATGATTGACAACAGCAGACCGCCCAGCGTGAGGAGTACGTCGGAGAACGAGCGAAGGAAGGCCAGGATGACGACGGCGAGCACGATCAATGCGAGACCGATCAGCGAACCGACGTCGTCCCGCGCAGCTCGGTACTCATCCTCGATCAGCGTCGGCGACACACTGCTGACCCGGAGTGGGCCGTCGCCGCCAGAAGCGAGTTCGTGAATGCGGCGTTCCGCCTTCTGGGTGGATTCATCGCCGGTGTCGCGCAAACGGATCGTGGCGATTGCGATGGAGGCGCCGTCGGCGTCGTGGCCGGTCATCGCGGTCAGCGCAGCATCGATCGGCGGCGCGGCAGCGGCCTCCTCGATCTCTCGCTGGGAGACGGAGCCGATGTCGTCCGTTTGCAGCGCGGCCTGGAGCAGGGAGGCGGGTGAGATGACGGGATCGTCGTCGAGGAGCACGTCACGTACCGCGTCGTCGGCGACGATGCGATCGACTGTTGCCTGCATCTGCCCCAGGACGTCGGGGGTGAGAGCGTAGCCGCGGAAGACCAGGGTCGTCGTGCTGACCTGACCCGAGGCCGCGAAGAGCTCGTCGATCCGGTCCATCGCCTGGACGATGGGGCTGTCGGGCGGGAAGAACCCGTCGGTCTCGTCGAGTTCGGCGCGCTGGGGCACACCGGCGGCTAGCACCACGGTCAAGACCAGCAACAGGCCCAAAGTCACATAGGGACGCGCGGTGACAAATGCGCTCAACCGACCAAGCAGGTCATTCATGGCGTCTATCGACTCTGGCGACTCATCGTTGTCGATTCAAACTGCCGCTCCGCAACCCGCCTGCGCGATCGCGCAGGCAAAGAGCAGGGTACAACTCCGCCATCTCGCACTTCAGATCGACCGACCGGCTCGGAAAACCGCATACAGCCCCAGGCCCGCAACAGCGTCGGCCAACGCGCCACACCGCGATGGCGCGACGGACAGGAGGGGAATCGGAGATTCGATGAGTTTGGTGGGCTTGACTGAACGAAATCAAGAACTGAGTTTCTGTCTTCGGTGGCTCGGTCGGAGGGCATGGGGATGGTGTACCGGATTGACACCTCATCCCCGTCGACCCTGATGCCCTTGACGAAGTTGCGGATGAGCGCCTT
>JAJEBU010000143.1 GCA_022822375.1 Dehalococcoidia bacterium | reverse complement strand
GGCGATTCCGTTGGGCTTGATGGCGGCGGTGTTCCTGAGCGAATACGCGCCGCCGCGCGTGCGGGCCGTGGTCAAGCCGATCCTGGAAGTGCTCGCCGGCGTGCCGACGGTGGTGTTCGGATACTTCGCGCTGGTCTCGGTCTCGCCGGTGATTCGCGACATCTTCGGCCAGGACGTGGGCATTTACAACGCGCTGTCGGCTGGGATCGTGGTGGGATTGATGATCGTGCCGATCATCGCCTCGCTCTCCGAGGATGCGATGCGGGCGGTGCCGCGTTCGCTGCGCGAGGGGGCGTACGCGCTCGGTTCGACGCGTATGGAGGTGTCCCTGCGCGTCGTGGTGCCGGCCGCGTTCTCGGGCGTGGTGGCCTCGATCATCCTGGCCGCCTCGCGAGCGGTGGGCGAAACGATGGCGGTGACGATCGCGGGCGGCGGCAATCCGCAGTTCGGGGTCGGACCGCTCGAGGCGGTGCAGACGATGACGGCGATGATCGTGCAGCTCTCGCTGGGCGACACACCGACGACGTCCATCGAGTTCAAAGTGCTCTTTGCCGTCGCGATGACGCTGTTCGTGCTGACGCTGGGAATGAACATCGTCGCCCAGTGGGTGTCTCGGCGATTCCGGGAGGAATACGAATGAGCGCAGCTGCACCGTCTGCTCAGTTGACGGCATACGCCCCGCGCGTGCGTGCGCGACGCAGCATCTCGGTCGGGTTCATGGTGATCGCCCTGCTGGCGATCACCGTCTCCATCCTGATGCTGGGTGCGCTGATCGTGGAGATCGCGGTAGACGGCGCGGCCCGCCTGTTCACCGACGGTGGCGCGGTGTCGGTCGAAGCCCGTGACGGCAGCATCGTCTCGGACCTGCCCACGCCGGAAGGGATGGGTTGGTTGCGCTGGGTGCTGCCGATTGCGATTCTGCTGCCATTTGTCGGACCGCGCTTGGTGCACAGCATCATGGCGGACGTGCCACGCATCACCGAGCGGGTGATGGGTCTCGCGGTCGTCGCGCCCGTCGCGGTCTTCCTGCACATTCTGTACGTTCGGTTCGAGTCCGCCTACTTCATCGAGTACGCCAAGGCGGTCGACATCGACGGGGCGACGGGCAACATCTTCCCGCTGTTCGGGGAGGCTTCGGGCTTCCAGATCGTGCGGCTGGTGATCATGGGTATCGGCCTGCCGCTGGCGTTGCTGTTGATGGGTTGGTTCTGGTCGCATCGGATGCGCAAGCCCAGCTTGCTGATTCCGGCCATCCTGATCGGCGCGTGGATCGTTTACCTGTTCATGGACCCCTGGTTCCTGTCGTCGTATCCGTCGCGGTCGCCGTCGGGCGCGGGCATATTTTCGGCGGTGACGGGGACGTTCTACATGATGACGATCACCGCGGCGATCGCCTTCCCGCTGGGCGTCGGCGCGGCGGTCTACCTGGAGGAGTATGCGCGGCGCAATTGGTTCTCGCGGATGATCCAGGTCAACATTTCCAACCTCGCCGGCGTGCCTTCGATCATCTATGGGCTGCTGGGCTTGCAGGTGTTTGTGCGCGTGCTGGAGTTTGAGCGCTCGGTGCTGGCTGGGGCCTGCACGATGGCGTTGTTGGTGATGCCAATCATCATCGTCTCGGCGCAGGAGGCGCTGCGGACGGTGCCGCCGTCGATGCGCGAGGCGGCCTATGCCGTTGGCGCGACACGCTGGCAGGTCGTCCGACATCATGTGCTGCCGTACGCCTTCGGCGGGATGCTGACCGGCAACATCCTGGCGATGTCGCGGGCGATTGGGGAAACGGCGCCGCTGATCGCGATCGGCGCGTTGACATTCATTGCGTTCCTGGCCGACTCGCCGACGGACGACTTCACGGTCATGCCAATCCAGATCTACAACTGGGTCGCGCGGCCGCAGGCTGGATTCCACGAGATTGCGGCGTCGGCGATCATCGTGTTGATGGTCATTCTGTTGCTGATGAACGCCGCGGCGATCATCATGCGCCAACGAACCCGCACCGACTGGTAGCGGCTGGTAGCTTTGGGCTCAGGAAGCAGTCCGCTCGAGCCGCGCCGCCAAAGGAGCCTGAGATGGCACGGAACTTCTTCACAGTGATGCGATCCAGCGCACCGAGCAGCACGGCGGCTCGGCCGTCGACGAGCTCGACGGCGACGGCTCCGCCGCCGCCGAACATGAAGGAAGCGGCTGCGGCCGGCGTGGGCGTCCACCTCGACCCGTCGCTCGAAGCGGTGCGCCATGACCTGACAGAAGACATCGAGATGGCGCTGGAGCTGAGGGACGTCTCAGTCTTCTACGGGACGTTCCAGGCGGTGGACAAGATTTCCTTGCCCATCCCGAAGAATCGCGTGACGGCGCTGATCGGACCTTCGGGCTGCGGGAAGTCGACCCTGCTGCGTTGCCTGAACCGCATGAACGACCTGATTCCCGGCGCTCGCGTCGAGGGCGACATCCGCTTCGAGAACCGCAACCTGATCGATCCGACGGTCGACGCGGTCGAGGTTCGGCGGCGGATTGGGATGGTCTTTCAGAAGCCCAACCCATTCCCCAAGTCGATCTACGAGAACGTCGCGTTCGGCGCGCGGATCAACGGCTACTCGGGCGATATGGATCGGCTGGTCGAAGACGCGCTGCGCCGCGCGGCGCTGTGGGACGAGGTCAAGGACGAGCTGGACAAGTCAGGCCTGGCCCTGTCGGGCGGACAGCAGCAGCGGCTCTGTATCGCGCGGGCGATCGCGGTGCAGCCGGAGATCATCCTGATGGATGAGCCGGCCTCGGCGCTGGACCCGGTCGCGACGCTGAAGATCGAGGACTTGATGCGTGAGCTGGCGGAGCACTACACGATCGTGGTGGTGACGCACAACATGCAGCAGGCGGGCCGCGTGTCCGACTACACGGCGTTCCTGCTGGCCGGCGAGGAGCGCGTGGGGCGGCTCGTCGAGTTCGGTCCGACTCAGGAGATCTTCACCAACCCGTTGGACCAGCGCACGGAGGACTACATTACGGGCAGGTATGGCTAACCTGTTGACAGAGTGCGGATGCACGGCGGCAATGACTGATCGGCGGGACGGGCCCGGCGACCGAGATTGCTTATCACCGATCGCGAGGTGGATATGTCAACCGTACGGCTGACGTACACCACGGATCGCGCCGATGTGCTCGACCAGCTGCGCCTGCAACAAGCGCGCACTGACCGCTCGATCGTGGATGCGATGCAGGCGTTGCTCCGCCGCGACCTGGTGTTGGCGCGGCGGGTCGCCGAGTCTGAGAATGAGTCGACGCTGCTGCGCTACCGGATTGAAGAAGCGGTGACGAGCATCATCGCGTTGCAGCAACCTGTGGCGGGCGACCTGCGCGAGCTGATGTCGATCGTCGCCATTGCGCTCAACCTCGAACGAATCGCGGGGCACGCGGAAGGCATTGCGCGCAATGCGATCTTCCTCGAAGACAACCCAGTCGCCGCGACTGAGCCGGACATCTGGCGGATGGCCGATGTCGTGCGCGAGATGCTGCAGGCAGCGACCCGATCATTCCTGGATCGTGATCAGCGCCTCGCCCGCCGCACGATCGAGCGGGACGATGAAGTGGACGAGATCTACAGCGATATCCACGAACGCTTGATTGCGCGGTTGTCTAGCGCACAGGGCGATGCTGAGGCGTCTGACGCGATCACGCACGTGCTGTGGTGTTCACATAACCTCGAGCGGATCGGTGACCGCGCGTTGAACATCTGCGAACGGACGATTTTCCTGGTCACGGGCCGATTCGAACGGGTCAGCGCGCCGAGCATCGAAGCCGCGTCGTCGCAATCTCGCTGACCGTTCGACACATCTAGCCTGCGCTCATGGAAGCGGTGGTGATCGCGCTGATCCGCGTCGCGGGCTCGCTGCCCGTGCTGCGCTGGGCGTTTGTGGGCGGGTTGATTGCCGTCTTCACCGACCTCTCGGACCTATTCCTGCGCCAGGCCATCGACCTCGGCGGCCTGCCCAATTACCAGGAGTGGGACAAGTGGGTCGACCAGGTCTACATCTGGCTGTTCCTCGTGGTCGCCTGGCGCTGGAGCGGATGGGAGCGGACGGTCGCGCTGGGCCTGTTCGGTTGGCGGCTGATCGGGTTCATCGCCTTCACGGCCGGGGCGGGGCGAGAGATCCTGATCTTCTTCCCGCACGTCTTCGAGTTCTGGTTCCTGTTCGTCGCTGCGCGTCCGCATTGGCCATCGAGGCTGCGTCCAGGCTGGGCCGAGAACGCAGACGGAACCCCCGCGCCATTGACGCGGCCGGAGGCGATCCGCTGGCTGCTCTTCCTGGCCGGACTCAAGATCTTCCACGAGTACACGCTGCATACGGGCCGGTGGTTTGACAGCTTCTCGGCGTTCGAGGCGGCGGAAGCGATCTGGGAGTTCGTGACGGGGCCGTTCTAGCGGTGTTGCGCGCTTGCTGGCCGATCAGGCGGTATCCTGAGCGTTGATGCGCTGACCGGCTCGAACACGTGGAGTGACCCTATGACGACTAGCGCGGCCGCGCCGCCGATTCGTCCCGACGAGATGATGGCAGAGCAGCATGTGATCTGCCGCGACCTGTTCAAGATCTACAAGATTGCCGACCTCGAAGTGGTCGCCCTGCGCGGGCTCGACCTGACGGTGGGGCGCGGCGAGGTGTTGGCCATTGTCGGTGCATCCGGATCGGGCAAGTCGACGCTGCTCAACGTGCTGGCCGGGCTCGACGTGCCGTCGGCGGGTCAGGCCTACGTGAACAAGGCCGACCTGCTCGCGTTGACCGAGCAGGCGCTCGTCGACTACCGACGTGAAGAAGTTGGCTTTGTCTGGCAGCAGACCGGTCGCAACCTGATTCCGTATCTGAACGCGCAACAGAACATCGAAGTGCCGATGATCCTGGCTGGACGGCCGCGCAAGTTCGCCAGAGAGCGGGCGCTCGAGCTGCTCGAAGCGGTTGGGCTGATGGACAAGCGTCAGCAGCGCCCCGACCAGCTCTCGGGCGGTGAACAGCAGCGCGTCTCGATCGGCGTGGCGCTGGCCAACGATCCGCCGCTGCTGCTGGCCGACGAGCCGACCGGCGAGCTCGATACACACACGTCGGAGGAGATTTTTCGGTTGTTCCGCAATCTCTCCAATCAGTACGGTCTGACCATCGTGATTGTGACGCACGATCCCGCGATCGCCGCACGCGTTGACCGCGTCGTCGCGATCCGCGACGGGTCGATTGCCACGGAGACGGTCCGGCGCGTGGAGAATCCAGGCACGGAGATCGCGGAGGTCGTGCACGAGGAGTTCGCGGTCGTTGACGGAGCGGGACGGTTGCAGATTCCCAAACCGCTGCTTGAAGAAGTTGCCCTGGGACGGCGCGCCTACGTGGACTCGCGCGACGGGCGAATCGTGATCACACCGGCGCATGAGGCCGAGGCCAGTGATGACGAGGTAGAGCGATGACCACCACAACTGCCGCCTCGATGAGCTCCACCATGGCCAATGGGGCCGGGGCCAACAGTGAGCGCGACCTCGTCGTGGATGTCCAGGGCATCTCGCGCAAGTTCGTGGTCGGCGGAGAGGACATCTGGGCCGTGCGCGACGTCTCGCTGCAGGTGGCGCGCGGTGAGTTCGTTGCGCTGATCGGACGCTCGGGCTCGGGCAAGACGACACTGCTGAACCTGATCGCCGGCCTCGACTCGCCGACATCGGGACACGTCACCATCGACGGCGAGAACATCACCGAGTACTCAGAGCGTCAACTGACCCAGCTGCGGCGTCACCGTGTGGGCTTCGTGTTCCAGTCCTTCGGTCTGCTTCCGCTGCTCTCTGCGTACGAGAACGTGGAACTGTCGCTGCGGATTGCCGGCGCCGGCATTCGCGAGCGCCGTCGTCGGGCTGAGGAGCTGCTGGAAGCAGTGGGACTCGCGGGCCGGGCCCGCCACCGGCCGTATGAGCTGTCTGGCGGCGAACAGCAACGGGTCGCGATTGCGCGCGCGTTGGCCAACTCACCCGCGCTGATCCTCGCTGATGAGCCGACGGGGGAGCTCGATTCGACCACCGCCGTCTCGATCTTCCGCTTGCTCCACGACCTCGTCGTGGAGCAGGGGGTGACGATCATCACGACCACGCACGACCGCACGGTGATGGAGCTCGTCCCGCGCGTTGAGGAGATGAAGGACGGTCGGCTGCTGGAGCCTGACGAGCAGGAGCTGTTCCGCTACACCGTCCGCGAGGAGCGGTCGCGCTTCGCGGCCGAGCTGCCGTCGGACGTGCAGGAAGACGTCTCGGCGGCGCAGACCATGGGAGCAGACTTCGCGCCGACGGTGGAGGAGCGCGTCGTCGCGGAACGCGCTGCGCATCCTGAGATCTCGGAGGAGCAGGCGCGGCACGTGTTCGGCGCGGACGAGCCGACCGAGCCGGCCGCCTCCGACCAGTCGGATGAGTCCCAGTCGGATGAGTCTTGGCAACCGCAGATTCCCGAAGCAGAACCGCCCAGCGAGGCGGAAGCTGCGTTCGCGCCGCCGGCCGGCGTCGAGCGTCCGACGTGGGCGCGTCCGCGCGACGAGTAGCGGGTCGCGGTCTCTATGGCTCGGTTTCGATCTTGGTCAGGATGAAGCGGCGCGGCTGCTGATCCCAACGCACCAGCCGATGCGGCGGGTCAACCTCGTACCAAGCGCGTGAGATCTCCACGCCAGGCGTCGCCACTACCTGCCAGACGAGGAAGTCCTGGTCGCCCGGGCCGCGCAGTGTGTCCTGTCCGCGCACGGCGACCTGGACGAGCTGGCTGCGCCGCTGGATCACGTTGACCGAGCGGTAGGTCAGCTCGAGGTCTTGCTCAAACGCCAGCGAGCGCCACAACCAGGCCGACGAGTCGTTGTCGAACGCGAAGGTGTCTGCGTTGACGGTTTCTTCGGTCACTTCGCCGTCGTCGTCGACACGGACCGAGACCGATGTCACGCCATCGCTGTCGATCAGATAGTCGGCCTCTGCTGAGAGCGCCGCCTGCGCGGACTCGGCCGCGCGCTCATACCGGATCGGCCGCAACGTGTCGGCGTCGACCCAGACGGTGACGATGTCGCTGACGCTGCCGTCTTCCGTGTCGAGGTCAAAGGTTAAGGAGAGGCGATAACGGTCGTCTTCGCGTACAGTCTGCAGGATCAGCGTACCGAGCAGGGTGTCGGTCTGGTCGAGCATGTCGTAGTGCAGGCGCTCGAAGTCGGGCCAGGCGATCTGTGAGACCGGGTTTTCGGGATCGTCGAAGTTGGCGTCCGAACCGCAGGCGGTGGCGAGCAGCGCGATGACCCCAGCCAGGAGGATCGCGATCGCTCCGGCGCCGGGCACACGGGCGCGGCTCGGCCTGAGCTGACGTCTGCCGGTCAAGCCGACGGTCCGATCGCGGCAGCGGCCATTCGCTGCAAGGCTTCGGCGCAGTCGTCCGCCGACACATCCGCATGGGTGACGAGGCGGATCTTCGTGCGGTCGGGCGTGGTCACGAGGACGCCGATCTCGCGCAGCTGCGCCTGCAACGCGGGCGACGGCGCGGGATCGTCCGCGGCGTCGAGCTGGACGATGACGATGTTGGTTTCGACGCGCTCGGGATTGATCTGGAAGCCGAGTTCGGCGAGTCCGCGCGCAAGTTGACGGGCGTTGGCGTGGTCGTCGGCGAGGCGATTGACCATCTCGTCCAATGCGATCAGGCCGGCGGCGGCGAGGATGCCCGCCTGGCGCATCCCGCCGCCGACCAGTTTGCGCGTGCGGCGGGCCTCGCGGATGAACGCGTCGTCGCCGCAGATCAGCGATCCGACGGGCGCGCCCAACCCCTTGGAGAGGCAGAACGCGACCGTGTCGACCGGCGCGGCCAGGTCGGCGACGGAGTGCCCCGCTGCCGCTGCAGCGTTGAAGATGCGCGCGCCGTCAAGATGGACGCGCAGACCCAGCTCGTGCGCCGTGTCGGCAATCTCCTGCGTGCGCTGGAGCGACAGCACGGCGCCGCCGCAGAAGTTGTGGGTGTTTTCCAGCGCCAACAGGGTCGTCCGCGGCTGATGCATGTCGTCGGGCCGCACGGCTGCGGGGATCAGCGCTGGGTCGAAGCCGCCGTCGGCCTCGTTGGGCAGCGTCGTGGCGAGCACGCCGCCCAGGCGCGAAACGCCACCCGCCTCGGCCCGCACGATGTGGGCGCGGTCGCCGACCAGCAGCTCGTCGCCCGCTGTCGTCTGTGAGAGCAGAGAGACGAGGTTGGCCATCGTGCCGCTGGAGACGAACAGGCCTGCGTCCTTGCCGGTCAGCTCCGCCGCGCGCGCTTCCAGCTTGGCGATGGTCGGGTCCTCGCCGAAGACATCGTCGCCGACCTCCGCCTCGAGCATTGCTCGACGCATCGAGTCCGTGGGAGTGGTCACGGTGTCAGAGCGTAAATCGATCGACTGGCGCTCCTTGGTATCCCCCAGTGTGGTCACGGTGCTGCTCCGTCCGTTTCGGCGCCGCGTTCCCAGATGGTGCGGAAGCCGGCTCCGCCGGTGATCGCGGCCATGGTCACGGCGCGTTCGCCCTCCAACAGCTGTTCGTGCACGCTGCTGACCTGATCTGGGTCGGCCCCGAGGTCGAGCAGCCGCGCCTCGATCCGCTCCCAGATGCCGGCCTCGGCAAAGGCCTGAACGGCGCGCGGCCAGGGGAAGGACATGATCCGTTCCGGAGAGGGCATGCGTGGACGCAGCGATTTCAGATGGCGGAAGCGTTCTTCGGCGGAGTTGACGCGATCGACGAGCAGGATGATCGGCCGGTCGGGCGGGTCGGCGCGGAAGTCGACGAGCAGGCGCGGCTCAAGCACGTCAAAGCGGACGATCAAGACCGCCGCTCCGTCCACCACGCGCAAGATCTCATCGAGGTCGACGCCGTAGTCGTCGCTCATCCGCCTGCCTGACCGTACTGTCGGCTACCTGTGAGTCTATGGACGCTCCCGCATCGCGTCCAACGCTGCCGGCCCGCTGGGAGTTGTGGGTGTCGGATTGGACATGTTGTTGGGCAGCCCGCCGATGCCGAGCAGCGCATCGCGCGCGACGTCGTAGCGGTGCTTGGCGCGCGCCTCACGATTGAGCAGACCTTTCAGCTTCGGAGGCGGCAGCGGGTCCCCCTCCAGGAAGACTTCGTGCATGCGGGTCAGCTGCTTCTGCCAGGCGTCGTAGGCCTCGCGGTACTCGGCCTGGCGTTGCGGATCGACGCGGACCATGACGCAGCTGCTCCTAGACCAGATTTCGGTAGATGTTGATTTCGGCTGACTCGAAGACCATTGCCTCGCGGACGGCGCGTCGCAGCTCGGCGAAGCGCTGGTCCTGGGCGGCGAGCTCCTCGAACTGTTCGAGTTCCTTGAGGTCCTCGAACTCGGCGATGATCTCCACGACGGACGCTGGACCGGTGATTGCGTCCCAGACGGAGAACTGCGCCTCGATCCCGCGCTGCGCTTGATAGTCGAGCGCGGCCTCGACCGCGCGAAGGAACTCGCCATGCTTGCCTGGGGCCACGCGGCCGGTCAGGACTCGTCGGAACATCGGCATCGGATCCTCCTCTCAGCGTCAGGACGCTGTGGATTGGGTCAGGCTTGAGCGTCCCGACATGTGTGTGGTCAATCGTTCGAGGTCTTCGGCGCGGTTGACGTTTGTGAACGAGGCGAGGTCAGGGTCATGGACGCGCAGCTCCGCTTCGTCCAGCAGTCGATGGGTCGTCAACGGCAGCAGTGCGCGGATGCGTCCTTCACCGTCGTCCAGCAGCCTTCGCGCTGTGTCGGCGACCGAGCGTCGGTAGGCGGCGAGCAAGGGCTGCGCGACGCCGTCGAGTTGCGGCATGGCGATGTCGACGTCGGCACAGGCGTCGGCCACGGCGCGCAAGAGGGAGGGCCTGACCAGCGGCATGTCGCAGGCCACCGCGACGGCGAGTTGGTGTCGGATCAGCGGCAGCGCTGACTCCAAACCGGCCAGCGGACCGCGGTCGACGCGGGTGTCGACCGCTTCGCGCCACGCGACGCCGTCGAGCGTCGGCAGGGGTTGATCGGGCCGACGGGAGACCACGATGTCGTCCGACACGCCGCTCGCTGCCAGCACGCTCCAATGCAGCAGTGGACGACCGCCCAGTTCGGCGGTCGCCTTGTCGCGGCCCAGCCGGCGTCCGAATCCACCTGCCAGGATGATGACCGAGAACGGTGCGCCTGCGATGTCATGCATAGTTTGAGTCTAGGCTGCGAACATGTCCAGAGCAGACAGATCCAGCGGCTCCAGCGGCGCATTGACCGAGCATTCGGCGATCAGCCTCCATGAGGCGTTGGGCATCGTGCGGCCGGCGGTCTTCACCAGCGTCGGCGGAGGCGGCAAGACGACGGTGCTCTTCGCCCTCGCGCAAGAGTGGGCCGAGGCTGGCGGGAGCGGTCTGAGCATCCTGACGACGACGACGCGGATGACGATCCCGCGCGCCGGTCGCATGATGCCGTTGGTGTTGGGCCGCACCGAGTCGTCGCGCGCGGGCGCGCTCGCGGACATCGATGCGCGCGGCCTGCGCAGCGCGGTTGTGGGTGTCGGGCGCGGCGATCGTGAGCGGGTGCTGGGCATCGAGCCCGATTGGCCGCGCCGCGCGGTCGACAGCGGCCAGGCCAGCCTCGTCGGTGTCGAGGCTGACGGATCGAAAGGCCGCCCCTTCAAGGCGCCGGCCGAGCATGAGCCAGTCATCCCCGACGGCGCGGATGTCGTCTGCGCGGTGATCGGAGCCGGCGTCCTGGGCCGTCCGCTGGACGAACGATCGGTGCATCGGCCGGAGATTGCGGCGCAGATCGCCGGAGCAGAGATCGGCGACGAGGTGACGCCCCAGCTCGCGGCAACGGTGTTGATGTCGGGCATCGGCGGGCGCAAGGGCGTGCCAGAGTCGGCGCAGTTCGTGGTGCTCGTGGCGGGCGTATCGAGGAATCTGGAGATGTCACGGGAGTTGGCGCAGATGGTGGATGCGCGCGCGGTGATCTGGGATACGGACGCTGGGTTGATCGAGGTGCATGACGAGCGTGCCTGAAGTGGCACATGCATGCCACGTTATGTGTATCGGATCGTTCGCAGGATTCGGCGTTGCAAATCAGAACGAACGTTCATACACTGCCTTCCAGAAGGAAGGTTGACCAGATGACCCCAGCGCCCGCCGGTTGCGCCGATGCCAGCACCGCCAGCACTGTCAGCACTGCCGGGATCGCCTGCATCCTGTTCCCGCATGTCCGAGCGCAGATCGAGCTGGCGCGGCGGCCGGAGCTGGCTGAGCGGCCGATCGTCATCGTCGAGCGGCCCGGCGATCGTCCCAATAGCCGTCGGCGCGTCGTCGATGTGCTGCCCGCGCTGGCGCCGATCAGCTCGGGGATGACGCCTGAGCAGGTACTGTCGCAGGTGCCTGAGGCTGTGATCGTGGAGGCCGATGAGCCTGGTTATCAGCGCGAGTTCGAGCAGGTGTTGGCTGCGCTGGACGAGGTCAGCGACCGCGTTGAGGGGGCGGAGCTGGGCGTCGTGTACGTCGGACTGGACGGGCTGGCAGCGATGCACGGCGGCGAGGCGCCGATGCTTGATGCGCTGCTGCAGGCTGTGCCCTCGCAGTTCGGGCCGCGGATCGGAGTCGCGCCGGGCCAGCCGGGAGGCAAGTTTGCGGCCTTCGTTGCGGCACGGACGCGTGAGTCGGCGGGCGTCAGCCGGGTCGGCGCGGACGCTGCGGGCTTTCTCGCGCCGCTGCCGATCAGTCTGCTGCCGGCGGACCTCGCCGCGCCCGATCTGCTGGACGATCTGCAGCGGCTCGGGTTGCACCGACTGGGCGACATCGCGGCGCAAGACGGCGCGGCGCTGCTCGACCGCTTCGGCCGCGACGGCCGTCGCATCTGGGAGCTGGCGCGCGGGATCGATCCACGTCCACTGCGTCCGCGCATGGATGCGGAGTCGGTCAGCGAGACGCTCGCGCTGCCGTCCGTGGCGGTCGCGCTGGACGTGCTGCGGGTCGCGGTCGAGACGCTGCTCGCCCGGCTCTGCGCGCAAGCGAGGCTGCAGGGCCGTCGCGCCGGCGCGGCCGTGATCGCCTGCACGCTGGAGGATGCGCCTGACTGGCAACGCATGTGGGAGCGTGCCGTTCACTTCAAGGGCGGCATTGGATCGGGCGCGGAGAGCCGCCGGCGCGCTGCGCAGATCATCATGCAGCGCCTGGAGCGGGACCCTCCGCCGGCGCCGGTTGAGGCGATGACGATCACGCTCAGCGAGATCAGCGGCGCATCAGGTCTGCAGCTCTCGCTCTTTCCTGACGCCCGAGTCGAACGCGAGCAGCGGTTGCTGACGGTGGAGCGTGAGCTCAGCGCCCGTCTGGGCGGTCGGCCCGCCCTGCACCGACTCGTCAAGGCGGCTCCGTGGCATCCGGCGCCCGAGCTGCGAATGCTGCAGGTGCCGATCGATCCTGCCGCGTCCGACAGCCTGCGTCCGCTCGCCCAGCCCTCCGCCATCGAGGTTCGCGAAGGTCCGGGCCAGGAGCCGGCCGCGATCCGAGTCAACGATCAGTGGCAGCCCGTCGCCCGCATCGAGGATCGGTGGACCTTCGATCTCTGGTGGCGTCCAACGCCGATGAGCCGTCAGTACTACCAAATCACCCAACGAAACGGCCAGACCCAAATCCTCTACCGAGACGAGCACCAGTCCGCCTGGTACCAGCAATCGGCATGAGGCCGCCGTTGCCAGCGATCGATGCCAGTGCGCCCAAGACCTGCGTTGACCATGACCGACGTTGACTACGTTGAATTGCACGCCAAGAGTTTCCATTCCTTCGGTGTGGGCGCCTCACACGGGCACGAGCTGCTGGCCCAGGCGGCCGACTTTGGGATGGGGTCGATGGCCCAGACCGATACGAACCTGTGCGGGGCGTTGGAGTTTGCTCGGCTGGCGAACAGCCTGGGGATTCAGCCGATCACGGGCGGCGAGCTGACGCTGCTGGACGATTCCCGCGTGACGCTGCTGGCTCGCACTCGGGAGGGCTATGGCAATCTGTCTCGACTGTTCACATTGGCGAATGATGTGGATCGTCGTGAACCTCGGCTGGATCCGGCTCATCTGGCTGCGCACTCGGACGGTCTGACCCTGCTGGCCGGCGGACGCGGCAGCGCGTTGTCGCGGTTGCTGTTGAGCGGCTGCGCGGTGGAGGCTCGAGCGCTGCTGGACTCCTACCGCGACTGGTACGGCGGCGACGCGGTGTATCTCGAGCTGCAGCAGAACTTCCTGCGTGGCGATACGGCCCGCAACCGCGAGGTGGCCTCGTTCGCGCGCGAGCATGGAGCGCCGCTGGCCGCCAGCAACGATGTCCACTATCACTCGCCCGAGCGCTACCGCTTGCAGCACGCGCTGGTCGCGGCGAAGTGGAACCAGAGCATCGATCAGGCGTTGCAGCAGATTCAGCCCAACCATCATCTGCATCTGAAGCCGCCGGCCGAGATGGCGCGCCTGTTCGCGGACTGCCCCGAGGCCGTCGCGAACACGCAGCGCATCGCCGAGCAGTGCACGTTCGACCTCAGTACCGATCTGGGCTACACGCTGCCGGATCCGATCGTGCCCGACGGCTACACGCCCGAGGGGTATCTGCAGCGGCTCTGCGAGGAGGCGGCTGCGCGCCGCTACGGAACCATCGGCCCGGCGGTCCGCGAGCGGCTGGAGCAGGAGTTCCGCCTGATCAGACGACACCGGCTGGCCGGGTTTCTGCTGCTGTACCGCGAAATCGTGCGGCTGGCGCTGGGCATCATGCAGGAACGCGGCCTGGCCGAGCCTGAAACCTCACTGGAGACGCGCCCGCCCGGCCGCGGGCGCGGGTCGTCGGTGGCGCTGCTGGTTGGATATCTGATCGGCATTAGCCACGTCGATCCGCTCAAGTGGGACTTGACGCTCGATCGCTTCCTGCCCGACGACATGACGTCGCTGCCGGACATCGACCTCGACTTTCCGCGCGGGCTGCGGGACGAGCTGATCGCGCGCGTGCATGACTACTTCGGTCGTGATTACGCGGTGCTGACCGGTGCGATCACGACATACTCAGTGAAGGGCGTCATTCAGGATTTGGGCAAGGCGCTGGGGCTGCCGCGCGACGATCTGCGTTTGCTCTCGAAGCAGATCCACTCGCACGACGGGGCGCGGCTGGGCGAGGAAATGGCGCAGCTGCCGTCGTTCCGCGACAAGGTCGGCGCACACGGCTGGCGAGACCTCGTCGCCCTCGCGCCGCAGCTGATGAACGCCCCGCGCGGCCTCAGCCAGCACGTCGGGGGGATGATCCTGAGCGACGCGCCGATTCCCGAGATGGTGCCCGTGCGGGCCGGCGCGATCGACGGCCGCTACATCATGGACTGGAACAAGGACAGTGTGGCCGACGCGAACTTCGCCAAGATCGACCTGCTCTCGCTGCCCGTACTCGACCAGCTGGAGGAAGCGCTGGATCTGATCGAGCAGCGCACAGGCGAGCGGCCTGACCTGAGCCAGCTGAGCCCCGACGACGACGGCGTCTACGACATGATCAACGCGGGCCGATCGAAAGGGGTGTTTCTGCTGCAGTCGCCGGCCCAGTTGAAGATGGGCCAGCGGCTGCGCTCGCGCACGCTGCTCGATCTCGCGTATCAGGTGGCGCTGATCCGACCAGGCGTGGGTACACAGGGCAGTGCGGTCAGCCAGTTCGTCGATCGCTATCGGCACGGCGTCGAATGGGACTATGACCACCCGCTGGAAGCGCGGGCGCTGGCGCGCGGCTGCGGCGTGATCGTCTGGCAGGAACAGGTCGTCCAGCTGATCATGGACGTGGCCGGCATGTCGGCGGCGGAGGCGGACGAAGTGCGCCGTGCGTTCGCCCGCGCAAACAACGAGCACCTGATCGCGATGCATCGTGAGCGCTTCATCGACGGCGCACGCGCCAACGGCGTCGACGATGAGACGGCCGAGAAGATTTTTCGCAAGATCAACGGCCACTACATGTTTCCCGAGTCGCACTCGCACGCGTTTGCGATCACTGCCTTTCAGGCCGCTTGGCTGAAGCGGTACCACCCACTGGAGTTTTTCGTCACGCTCTTCAACAACCAGCCGATGGGCTTCTATCCGCTGGAGACGCTGAAGGAGGATGCGCGCCGGTTTGGGGTGGAGTTTCTCAATCCCTGCATCAACCAGAGCCAGGTGAAGGCGGCCCCGGCGGATCAGGAGCGCTCGCCATTGCCGCTCAGCGCGCCGCCATGCCCCGCTGCCCGCGCCGTCGCGAGACTCGGGCTCGCCATGATCAAGGACATCGGCCCTGAATCGGCCCGCGTGATCGTCGAGGAGCGGGAGCAGCGCGGGCCCTACTCCGATGCGGGTGAACTCGTCCGTCGAACCGGCCTCAAGCCGCAAGCTGTGCGATCGCTGATCGAGGCCGGCGCGTTCGACCGGGTGACGCCGAACCGGCGCGCGGCGCTCTGGGAGGCGGGGCTCTCGATCCGTCCCGGCCGAGCGGGGCAGCGGGCGTTTCCGACCGCCAGCGCAGAGCTGCCGCCGACGTTCGACGATTTTTCGGATTACGAGAAGATGGTCGGCGAGTACCGGGTGCTGGGCATCTATCCGAGCGGGCACGTGATGGAGTTCATCCGCCCGAGGCTGGAGGCGGGCGTGCGGCGCTGCCGCGACGTCTATGCATGCGGCGACGGCGAGCGCGTCCGCGTCGCGGGTTGGCCGATCGCGCGCCAACACCCGCGCGGGCAGGACGGGACGGTGTTCGTCACGATCGAGGACGAAACAGGCGATGTGCAGTCGATCATTTGGCCGCAGGTCTTCGAGCGCAGCCGGCAGTCGCTGCGCAACCAGCTGATCATCATTCAGGGCCGCATCGATCGCTGGGACGGCACGACGAACATCGTGGCCGAGCGGATCGAGGCGATCGGCGCGGACATCCGCATGCCCTCCGCCCACGATTGGCATTAGCCTTGCCACAGCCTTGCCACAGCCTTGCCGCACCTTGCCGAGTCGCGGCAGATTCGAGGAGTCCGATGGCCCAGACGCTGGATGTGAGCGGCGCGACGCTGACCTATGACGTGTTTGGCGACGGTCCGAACACGGTCATCTTCGTGCACGGCGGGGGCGGCAATCACCTGAGCTGGTGGAAGCAGATTCCACAGTTCATGGATCGCTTCCGCTGCGTGACCTACTCCGTGCGCGGCTTCGCCGGCAGCCCCGACCATTCGGAGGAGGGTCCGAGCGCCTACGCCCGCGACCTCGGCGAGTTGATGGACCAGCTCGGGATCGAACGCGCGGCGCTGGTTGGCCAGTCGCTGGGCGGCTTTTCCGTGCTGCCCTTTGCGGCGCGCCATCCAGAGCGTGCGGCCGCGGTGATGATGGCCGACACGATCATCGGCGTGGGCGATCCCGACCTGCTCGCCGAACTGCAGACGCAGCTGGCCACGGCACGCGAGGCGTTGCAGCAGCAGGCCGCCAACATCATGGTCGCGCCCGCCTACGTCGAGCGGGAACCGGCCGCCCTCTTCCTCTACAACCAGATACGCGGGCTGAATCCGCCGCTGCGGGTGTCCGGCCAATTGGGTGTGGATGAAGGCGCCGCCTCGGTCGATCAGCTGCGCAACGCGACGATGCCGGTCGTCTTCCTCGTCGGCGCCGAAGACCGGCTCGTGCCACCGTCTGTTGTGCGCCAGGCGGTCGAGCTGCTGCCCAACGCCCGCTACGTCGAGGTGGCCGAGGGCGGACACTCCGTCTACTGGGAGCTGCCCGAGGCGTTCAACGCGGAAGTCGAGCGGCTGCTCGCGGACGCATTCACATAACGGCAGGAGGCGGAGATGGCCACGTTTCTACTCATTCACGGCGCGTATCAGGGCGGCTGGATTTGGTCGTCTGTGGTCGAGCAGCTGCAGGCGCAGGGACATCGAGCGCTGGCGCCGTCGCTGGACGGCTGCGCCGAGCGCGCGGCGCAGGTCCGACCGGGCATTGACACGGAGTCTCACGCGGCCGAACTGGCGGAGCTGCTGCGCTTTGAGGATTTAAGCGATGTCGTGCTCGTCGGCACGTCGTCGGGCGGCATGGTGTTGGCCCGCACGGCCGAGCTGGCGCGGGAACGGATTGCGAGGCTGGTCTTCATCGATGCGCTGGCGCTCTTCAACGGCGAGAAGATCCGCGACATCGTGCAGCGCCAGGCCGAAGTCGAGACTGAGGTCGCGTACGGCCCGACGTTCGAGGGCATTCTGCCGACGTTGCAGGCCTCGATCTCGGAACCGCACGCCTCGTGGGCTGCGGATCGATTCGGTCTGCACCCGGCCGCGGTCTTCAACCAGCCGGTCGTCCTCGATCGCTTCTGGGACCAGCCGTGGGACGTGTCCGTCACCTATTGTCGTCAGGCGCCCAACCCTGGTGAGGCGCACCAGCGGCGCTGCGCCGAAGCGCTCGGCGCGCGCTGGCACGAGATCGACACAGGGCACTACCCCATGCTCAGCACGCCTGAGGCGGTCACGGAGATCATCCTGAACGGTTGATCGGGTCCGCGGTACCTGTGCCCTATGGTGAGCCCTATGGTGACGGGCAGCCGTGGTGCCCGGCTTGGAGGGTCTGTGACGGAATCGGCGGTCTCGATTCGCGGGCTGTACAAGATCTTCAATGACCCCGATGAACTGGGGCTGGAGATGGCGTTGGCTGGCGCTGAGAAGGATGCGATCCAGGAAGAGACCGGCGCGGTAATGGGTCTCTCCAAGGTCGACCTGGAGATCGCGCGCGGCGAGGTGTTTGTCGTGATGGGGCTGTCGGGCTGCGGAAAATCGACGCTGGTCCGCTGCATCAATCGACTGATCGAACCGTCGTTAGGCGAGGTCTGGGTGGAGGGCGACGAGGTCACCGCGATGGACGATCGGGCGCTGCGCGACCTGCGCCGCAACCGCATCGCGATGGTGTTTCAGCACTTCGGTCTGATGCCGCACCGGACCGTGATGGACAACGTGGCGATGCCGCTCGAGATTGGCGGCGTCGCACGGCGGGAGCGGCGGTCGCGGGCTGCGGCGGCGCTCGAACTGGTCGGCCTGGGCGACTGGGGCCAATCAATGCCGCGCCAGCTGTCGGGCGGGATGAAGCAGCGCGTCGGACTGGCGCGCGGGTTGGCCCTGGACACTCCGCTGCTGCTGATGGACGAGCCGTTCTCGGCGCTCGACCCGGTCATCCGCCGCGACCTGCAGGACGAGCTACTGACGCTGCAGGACACCGTGCAGAAGACGATCATCTTCATCACCCACGATCTGAACGAGGCCGTGCGCGTGGGCGACCGCATCGCGATCATGCGCGACGGGTTGGTCGTCCAGCAGGGCACGCCGACGGAGGTGGTACTGGAGCCGGCCAATGCGTTCGTCCGCGAGTTCACGCAAGACGTCCGCTTGCATGCGATGGTCACCGCCGGATCGATTATGGACAGCAGCGAGGCCGCGCTCGCTCAGCCGACCGAGGACCGCTACGTCGTGCGCGAGAGTACGGTCTTGGACGATCTGGTGCCGGCTGGTCTGGCCGCGACCAAGCCGCTGCAGGTGGTCAGCGATTCAGGCGAGCTGGTCGGCGTGATCCCGCTGCAGTTGCTGGCGCGGGCGATGGCATCGGATGAGGCCGCCACCGCTGTCGCAACAGAGGGATAGCGCGTATGGATGATCTGCCACGGACGCGTCTGCTGCTGCCAGTGACTTGGCTGTGGGCGCTGATTTCTTCGCCGATGGCCGGGCAGCCGATCCCCGAGCGGTGGTACGTGCGGCCGTTGGTCGTGTTGGGCATCATGCTCAGCTTTCTGATCGCCTACGCGGTCGGCAGCGACGAGGTGCCCGTCGACGTCGGCCGTGACGTCGGCAACGCGCTCGACGATGCGGTTGACTGGCTGACGACCAACGTGTCGTGGTTCTTCCAGAGCATCAAGGATGTGATGACCTGGTTCTTGATCAGCCTGGAGGACATGCTGCTCTGGTTCCCGTGGCCGGCGTTCATCGCGATGGTTGGCCTGGTCTGTCTCCAGATGGTCAGCTGGCGGATGGCGTTCGGATCGGTCGCGTCGCTGCTCGTGTTGGCGGTCTTCGGACTGTGGCCGGCGACGATGGAGACGGTCGCGCTGATCATCGTGACGGTCACGCTCTCGATTGGGATGGCGGTACCGATGGGCATCTGGTCGTCGCAGAGCGACCGGCTGGACGTGATCCTGCGTCCGATTCTGGATGCGATGCAGACGATGCCGAGCTTTGTCTATCTCGTGCCGGTGGTGGCCTTCCTGGGGCTTGGCAACGTCTCTGGGGTGCTCGCTTCGCTGATCTTTGCGGTGCCGCCAGCAGTGCGGCTGACCAATCTGGGCATCAGGCAACTGCCGGCGGAGACGCTGGAAGCGGCTGAGTCGTTCGGCGCCACGCGTCGGCAGATGCTGCTGAAAGTGAAGATTCCACTCGCCATTCCGACGATCATGGCGGGCGTGAACCAAACCACGCTGATGGCGCTGTCGATGGTGGCGATTGCCTCGTTGATCGGCGCCGGCGGACTCGGGCTCAAGGTCTACCAGGGATTGGGACGGATCGAGCCTGGCAATGCCTTCATTGCTGGGTTGGGCATCGTGATCCTGGCGATCATCATGGATCGCATGACGCAAGCGCTGACCCGACGGCAGCAGGAAGCGGTCAGCGGCGACTGAGCCGCGCGGCCAAGAGGAGCACGACATGCAACGGTTAGCAGAGCGGGCGAGCCGCATCCGGATGCTCTCGACGGCGTTGATCGCGGTCTGTTTCTGGGTGCTCGCCGGCTTTGCCTTGGCAGACCCTGAGCTGTCGCCCAATGCGTTCCTGGGCGGGGCCAAGGCGCTGTTTGTGTTCATGGCGATTGGCATGACGCTCTGGGCCGCGTATCGATTCAATCGCGGCCGCCGTACCCAGGATTGAGCGGCCGCTCCCGCCTCCCTTATGGCAATCGTTGCATCGGCCCCATTGAGCAGGGCGCGTGCGTCGCTATCTGATAGCTTGAGTTGAGCACAGAGGCGTCGACTTGGCGCTGAGCGAGACATAGAGGTGATGAGTGCGTTTGATGGGAACGAATCGGCTGCGCCGCGCGGGACTTGCGTTCGCGGGACTAGCCGCAGCTGTGGCAATTCTGGGCGCCGCCTGCTCGTCGGACGACGAGCAGCAGCAGTCGGTCGCCGAACAGCCGCAGCAGGAACAGCAACAACAGCAGATGATGCAGGCCGAGCAGCAAGACCAGCAGCAGCAGGTCATGCAAGCCGAGCAGCAGGATCATCAGCAACAGCAGCAGGCTGTCGCAGACGCGCAGCAGCACGATGACCAGCAAGAGCAACAGGACCACGAGCAGGACCAGCACGATCACGAGCAGGACCAGCAGCAGCAGCATCAGCATCAGCAGCAACAGCAGGCCATGCAGGAGGAGCCGAAGGACCCGATTGTCTTCTCGGACCTCAACTGGCTGAGCTCTGAGGTGCAGACACGCGTGGTCGCGTACATCGTCGAGCATGGCTACGGCTACCCGACGGAGCTGGTCGCCGGTGATACCGTCTCGCTGTGGGCGGGCCTGACCAACAATGACACCCACGTCACGCTCGAAATCTGGCCGGCGCAGCAGCCCTGGATCGATGACCTCGATGAGGGCGTGATCGAGCTGCTCGGCGACAGCCTGGACGAGAACTGGGAAGGCTGGGTAGTCCCTCAGTACGTCAAGGACGCGAACCCCGACCTCGTGTCGGTCTTCGACCTGCCTGACTACCAGGACCTGTTCGTGACCGCCGATTCGCGCGGCAAGGCTCGCTTCGTCGGTTGCATCGCGGGCTGGGCCTGCGAGCTCGTGAATCTCAACAAGGTCACCGCCTATGGGCTTGAGGATGTCGTGGATGTCGTCGACCCAGGCAGCGGCGCGGCGCTCTTCGCCGACCTTGAAGGCGCCTACGCACGCGGTGACAACTGGCTGGGCTACATCTGGGGCCCGACCAAGCCGACGGCCACGCTTGACCTGTACCGGCTGGAAGAGCCGGAGTGGACCGAAGAGTGCTGGAACGGCGATCAGGGCTGCGCGTATCCGTCGTCCGAGGTGCGCATCGCGGTCAACACCAGCCTGGTCGATCGCGCGCCCGATGTGATCGAATTCCTGCGCGCGTGGGACTACACCGCCGCCGAGCAGATCGACACTGAGATCTGGATGGGCGACAACGACGAGACGCCAGATGCCGGCGCGATCTGGTACCTGCAAAACCAGGATGCCTGGAAGGCGCGGGTGCCGGCCGACGTTGCCGAGCGCGTCGTCGCTGCGTTGGCCGACGAGGGCTAGCGCAACGCCGGACATGCCGCGGCTGAACGAGCCGCGACCAACGGCCAATCGTGAGGCCGCCGCTGGATCGATCCAGCGGCGGCCTCGCTGATCTGGCACAAGTTAACCTTTGTTCGCCAGCTGTTGAAGTCCGAAAGGGTGCCCGATGGAACCGCTCGACACCGTCCCCTATCTGCTCTACGAGAAGGAGGACAACGGCATCCTCTGGATCAAGTTCAATCGTCCCGAAAAGCTCAATGCGGCTGTGGGCAGCACAGAGCGGACGGGCACACTCGCCAAGGTTGGCGAGTACATGCGCGCGGCTGATGACGACCCGGACGTGAAGGTGATCGTGCTGACCGGGATCGGCCGCGGCTTCTGCGCGGGCGTCGACGTGCGCGGCTCCGATCTCGGTGAGTTCACGCCGGACGATAACTTCCGCGGCAACGCGCCCTACGACGCGGGCGGTCTCGACGCCACTCGCCAACGCTTCTACTACGGCATCACCAAGCTGATGAAGGACATCTCGTACATCCGCAAGCCGACCATTGCGATGGTCAACGGCGTCGCGGCGGGCTTTGGGATGGATATGGCGTTGCAGTGCGACATCCGCTACGGCTCCGAGCTGACGCGCTTCATCGCCTACCAGCAGGTCGGGCAGATCATCGAGAACGGCGGCGCGTACTACCTCACGCGCTTGGCGGGACTGGGCCGAGCGCTTGAGTTCGCGTTCACCGGACATCTGGACGGCCCGACGGCGGCGGAATGGGGCGTGCTCAACCGGCTCGTGCCGTCCGACGAGCTCGAGGACGAGGTGCGGGCGCTCTGCGGTCGGATCATGCAGAATCCACCGTTGGTCTCGTGGATCAACAAGCGCGTGATCCGCGCGGCGATGGACAGCACGTTGGAGACGACGGCGGTGCTCACCTCCAACGCGTCGCCGATCCTGCAGATGTCGGCCGACGCCGATGAGGCACGCGCGGCGCTGCGCGAACGGCGCGCGCCCGAGTTTGAGGGGCGCTAGTGCAATGACGACTGCAATGACGACGGAAATGGCGACACCAAGCTTCGCTCGCTTTTCTGGACAGGTCGCGCTGATCAGCGGGGCGGGCAGCGGCATCTGCCGCGCCAGCGCAGAGATCATCGCGGCCGAGGGCGGCAGCGTCGCCGCGGTCGACTACAACCAGGACCTGCTCGACGAGGCCATGCGCGCGCTCAATGAGATCGGCGGCGACCATCACGGTTACCAAGCCAACGTGCTGGAGCAGTCGGAGGTGGAGGCGGTCGTCGCTGATGTGATCGACCGGTTCGGCCGGATCGATATCTTGATCAACGGTGTCGGCGGATCGACGATCATCGCCAACTCAGCGGCGCGCGCCGAGGAGCTGAGCTTCGAGGATTGGCAGCGGCTGATCGATTTCAATCTGAGCGGCACGTTCCACTTCTGCCACGCGGTGATCCCGCAGATGCGCGCGCAGGGCGGCGGCAAGATCGTCAACTTCGCGTCGATCGCGGGGCGCGGCAAGAGCGCGAGCAGCTCCTCGGCCTACGCGGCGGCCAAAGGCGGGATCATCGCCTTCACCTCAAAGCTGGCGCTGGAGGTTGGGTCCGACCAGATCAACGTCAACGCCATTGCACCGGCGGTCACGATGACCGAGCGAATCCGCAAGCATTGGCAGGGTCGTCCTGACGAGGTGCGGCAGCGCGCCATCGACATGACGCCGTTGGGACGCATCGCTGAGCCGATTGATCAAGCCAACGTGGTCTGTTTCCTCGCGTCGTCGCACGCTGACTTTGTGACGGGCGTGACGATCGACGTGACCGGCGGCGCCTAACGCTCCGCGTGTGGGCCCGCTCTAGCCGCTCTAGATGGCGCCCGACTTCATGACGGGCAGGATTTCGTCGGCGAACAGCTGCATCGATCCGAGTACTTGTTGCTGGGTCATGTCGCCAAACCAGAAGTTGGCATTGAAGTGGTCGATGCCCATGATCTCGCGCAGCTCGGCGATCTTGCGCAGGCAGGTGTCGGGCGTGCCCATCACGAAGTAGCGGTCGAGCAGGTCTTCGCTGCTCGGTTCGTCCTCCATCGGGATGGCCACAGCGCGTCCTCGTTCGACGCGGGCCAGGCCTTGACGCAGACTCAACGTCACGCGCATGTTCCAGCGCGCCTGCTCGACGATTGCCGGCAGCTCCGACTCGTCGTGTGTGACATACACCGCCCGCTGTGTGCTGATTCGCAGCCCCTCAGGCTGCTTGCCGCCGGGCAGCGCTGCGTCGAAGGCCTTGCGGAACTGCACGAGGCGCTCGACTGAGACTCCGAAGCCGCCCGAGACGAGGTTGAAGCCGCGCTCGGCGACGGTCGCGATTGACTCCGGGCTCTGACCCACCACCCAGATCGGGGGATGCGGCTGTTGGATCGGCAGCGGGAAGATGCTGGTCTCGTCGAACTGGTAGTACTCCCCGTCGTGGGAGAACGGCTCGCCCTTGAATGCATCGAGGATGATGTCGATCGCCTCGTCGAAGCGGCCGCGGCTCTCGGACAGGTCCGCGCCCAACCGCTCAAACTCGTAACGCTGATAGCCGCGCCCCAGCCCGACGTCGAGGCGTCCGCCGCTGAGCAGGTCGGCGGTGGCAATCTCCTCGGCCACGACCAACGGATGATGCAGCGGCAGCACGATCACGGCGGAGCCGACGCGAATCCGCTCGGTCTGCGCAGCGAGGTGCATGGCCAGCATCAGCGGTCGCGAGAGGTAGCCGTAGGTCGAGAAGTGGTGCTCGGCGCACCAGATACTGTCGAAGCCCATGCGATCGGCGGCCTGCGCCATCTCGGTGGCGCGAGAGAACATCTCGGCGTGGCCGGCGCCGCTCGGCGACTGCATCAGCAGGAATGTGCCGCAATCCATCGTCCACCTCGCAATCCTTCACTCGTCCAGACCGCAGACTATCGCGGGCTGCGCAGGGGAACCGGTCGTCCATCCTGCTAGCGTGCCGTCAACGTCGACAGACGCCAACAGGAAGGCAGAACAATGCGAGTGACTGTGCTGGGCGGCAGCGGATTCATTGGCCCGCGCGTGATGCGGCGCCTGGTCGAGCATGGGCATGACGTCTACTGCATGGACATCAACCCAAGTGCGGCTGCGCTCGACCCATTGCGCGATCAGGTGGAGATCACGCACGGCGATGTCACGCTGATGGATGACGTCGTGGAGGCGCTCTCGGCGAGCAAGCCGGACCGCGTGCTCAATCTCGCCTACGCGCTCGGCGCGTCCGAGGCGGACCCGCATCCGCAGGTGCGGCTCAACATTCTGGGTATGGACAACTGCTTTGAGGCGGCGCGCATCCTGGCGATTCGCCGCGTGATCTACGCCAGCTCGCTGGCCGTCTACGGGCCGCAGCGGCTGCACGGTGATCGGGCGGTAACGGAGGACGACCTCTGCCTCGGCCGCGGCATCTATGCGGTCTCCAAGATCTTCAACGAGCATCAGGCGGAGTGGTACAACCGCGCCTACGACATGGCGATCACGGGTGTCCGCCCGGCCAACATCACGGGCCCCGACAAGCAGCGCGGATCGATGAACCACGTGCAGTGCCAGGTGCTGCCGGCGCGCGGTGAGCCCGTGACGTTCCCCCACGCAGACGCGATGACCCTGCCGCTGCACGTCGAGGACATCGCCGAGGTCTTCGTCCGCGTCACCCTCGCCGAGCAGACGGCGCACGCGATCTACAACTCAGGTGGTCACGCGACCAGCTTGCGGGACCTGGCCGAGATCGTCCATCGATACCTGCCCGACGCGGAGATCAACTTCGAGCAGGAGACCGGTGGCTACGAGGGATCGGGCTTGCACCGGATGGACAACAGCCGCCTGGTCGAGGAGTTTGAAGTCGAGTACGCCCCGTTTGAGCAGCGGGTGCTGGAAACGATCAACGCCGTCCGGTCCGCAGCCGGTCAGCCGCCGTTGGGCTAGAGGGAGTTGATGAAGTCGATGAGCGCCTGGCGGTCTTTGGCTGACATGTTGCGGAAAGCCTCGCGCGATGCCTCGGCCTCGCCGCCGTGCCAGAGGATTGCCTCTGCGACGCCGTGCGCTCGTCCGTCGTGCAGCAGACGCTGATGGCCGTTGACCACTGGCATCAGCCCAATGCCCCAGAGCGGCGGTGTGCGCCATTCGGAGCCCGCCGCGCCGCGCACGGGCCGCCCGTCGCTCAACTCGGGACCCATGTCGTGCAGCAGCAGGTCGGTGTAGGGCAGAATGACCTGGCCGCTGAGGGCGTCGATCTCGTGCCTGCCCGTGGTCAAACGCGGCGTGTGACACTGATGACAGCCCGCGGCGAAGAACAGCTCGGCCCCGTCTGATCGGGTCTCGTAGCCTCGCGCGGCGGGCGGCGCCAGCGTCTGGTTGTAGAACACGACCGCGTCGAGTTGATTGTCGTCGAGCTCGGGATGGCCGCCGTGGACGGCGAAGCGGCATTCACGCTGGGTGCTGCCGCAGTTCTGATCGGGATGCAGCGTGGACGTGATGCCGATGTCTTCGAGGAACGCAATCGCCGACTGCTGGCGCACACTCGGCTCCGTCGCCTTCCAGCCGAAGCGGCCGATGTCGAACTGGCCCGTGTCGGCGTTGTAGATCATGTGGATGCGGCCTGAAATCCCGTCTCCGTTCACGTCCTCAGGGTCGGCGAGCAGCTCCAACAGCTCTGCGGGGATCGCTTCCAACAGTCCTGCGCCGAATACGCCCGGTGCGGCGCGCGGCGAGATCTGGATTGCTTCGTGCAGCTCGCCGTAGGCCAGCTCGGCAATCTCATAGGACGGTTGCCGCAGCGTGTAAGTCGTGCCGTCGGCGTAGCTGCCCTCGATCTCGACGTAGGTCACGACCATTCGTCCCTCGGCTGGCACACCGTGAATGCCGCGATCCTGCAGCTGTGCGCCGTAGGTTGGGTCGGGCACCGGCCCGCCCAACGGTGCGGCGAGCGAGTCGGGAGCGTAGAGGTCGCGGTACTCCTCTGGCAACGAGAGGAGGAAGAGCATCCCGCGCTCGGAGTCGTCGGTTCCCATCGGGGCTCGGCCGCGTCCGTCTGCACCGTGACAGCTGGCGCATGACTGGGCGTTGAAGAGCGGGCCAAGTCCGTCGCGATCCTCTGCCGCGGCTGGGGCGGAGACCCAGTTCTGTTCGAAGAGGCGGTCGCCCGCGTCGAAGCGGCGGCGTTGCTCCGCGTTCAGGTTGCGGGCTGGGGAAGAGAAGGCGTTGGGGGATTGGTCGAACACGGTCGTCTGGCCGCCGCTGGCGAGGTTGTCGAGGTCGCCCGGCGACAGGTCGAGCGGACCGCCGTCGTACGCGTCTCCAGCACAGACGGCGCCCGCAGCTGCCGCAACCGCCAACAGTATGAAGCCGACGGCTGCCGCGCCTGGATGTCGGATGACGTTCCGCGGCCGCAGCATCGGTGTGACTTCGCTCCATGGTGCACGCTGCATGCTGCACGCTGCATGCTGCACGCTGCAGGTTGATCGTACCGCCGTGCGCGTCAGCATCAGGCGCATCGATTCGGTGAGCGGTTGTGATACACCAGTGTCAGCGTGTTCGCTTGGGAAATGATTCACGAAAGACCCCGCCGCATGGGATGCTCGTTCCGCCGAAGCTCAGTGTTGGTGGTGATTGGGTTGCTGATCGCGTGGTTGTCGGCGGCTAGCGCCTGCAGCAGCGACGACCAGTCGCAGCCGCAAGCCCAGCCGCAAGCCCAGGCGCAGGGTGTCCAGGAACAGCGGCACCAGCAAGAGGAAGTCACAGTCGCCGTCCAGCAAGAGCAGCCCCAACAAGCCCGAGCGTCGGATGCGGCAGCGGAGCAGATGCAGCAGCAGGACCAGACCGAGCAGCAGGCCGCCGCATCGGAGCAGGCGCAGGAACCGCCGTCCCAGCAACAAGCTCAGCAACAAGCTCAACAAGAAGTGACGGAATCGGTCGCTGAGGGCACCCGACTGATCACCCTCTTTGGCGATCTGACCGAGATCGTCTACGCACTCGGGGCCGAGGCATATCTCGTGGCGCGCGACACCAGCTCGATCTATCCGCCCGAGGCCGAGGCGCTGCCCAATCTCGGCTTTGCCGGCGGACTGAACGCCGAAGCGATCCTCGAGCTCGAGCCGACGCTCGTGCTGGGCACGCCGATGGCTGGGCCGCCGGGCGTCCTGGAGCAGCTGGAGCAGGCCGGCGTAGAGGTCTTGATCTTTGAGGACGTCAACACCCTCGAGGCGCCGCAGATCAAGATTCGGCGGATTGGCGGCGTGCTCGGGATTCCGATGCGCGCCGAAGCGCTCGCGCTCGATGTCGAGAAGCGGCTCGAGGCGGTCATGGCCGATGCTGCGAACGACAAACCGCTGAGCGTGCTGCATGTCTACACGCGGCGCGGCGGACTGCAGCTGGTCTCGGGCGAGGGCAACCGGGCGCAAGCCATGATCGAGGCCGCCGGCGGCGTCGATGCGGCGACGGCGGCGGGTATCGTGGGATGGGTACCGCTCACGCCCGAGGCGTTGGTCGCTGCGGACCCCGACGTCTATCTCGTCATGGATCGAGGCCTCGACGTGGTTGGCGGTGTTGAGGGACTGCTGCAGATACCAGGCATGGCGGAGACGCGGGCTGGGCGTGGACCATACATCATCTCGATGCCCGACCTCTACCTGTTGGGCTTCGGACCGCGCCTGCCTGAGGCAATCGCTGACCTGACCGGCTATCTGCGCAGCGTCCAGGCGGAGATTGCCGGGGAGCTTCAGGACGAGACTCAGGCGGAGTAAGCATGAGCCAAGGTCCGCTGGCACAGCTTCGCGAGCGGCGGCCGGAGCTGTCGGCGGATGCCGACTTGCCCTTCCCGCGCGTGCTCGGACCGATCTTCTGGGCGGTCATGTCGGCCGGATTGATTGCGCTGATCCTGCTCAATCTGACGCTGGGCGCGTTTGACGTGGAGATTCCACGCATCATCGGTGTCCTGTTCGGACAGCTGGGCATCGACCTCGGGATCGACTACTCGTCGCGCGAGGAAGCGGTGGTCTGGGTCATCCGCGTGCCGCGCATGTTGATGGCGATGCTGGTCGGCGCGGGACTCGGCATCTCGGGTGCGGCGCTGCAAGGACTATTCCGCAATCCGCTGGCTGATCCCGGCTTGATTGGCGTGTCGAGCGGCGCGTCGTTCGCTGTGGCGTTGGCGATTGTGGTCGGGATCACCTCCTGGGGACTCTGGGTGCAGCCGATCGCCGCCTTCCTCGGCGGACTCGTGCTGACCTTCCTGATCTACGGCTTCGCGCGACGCAGCGGACGCGCGCAGATGGCGACCATGCTGCTGGTCGGCATCGCCGTCAACGCGCTGCTCGGCGCGGCGATCAGCTTCATCCTCTCCTTCTCCGACGACGCGGAACTGCGCGACATCGTCTTCTGGCTGCTGGGCAGCCTCGCAGGATCGCTGTGGGACTTCGTCTACTACGCCGGACCGCTGATCCTGATTGCGCTGATCGTGCTGATCCGACAGGCGGGACCGCTCAATCTGCTCACGCTCGGCGATGCGGAAGCGCGCCATCTCGGCGTGCGGGTGCAGCGGACGCAGCTGTTGATCGTGAGCGCGGCCGCGCTCGCGACTGGCGCCGGCGTGGCGGTGGCCGGCGTGGTCGGATTCATTGGACTGATCGCCCCGCACATGGTCAGACTGGCGGTTGGTCCCGACCATCGGCGGCTGATGCCGGCCTCGGCGCTGGCTGGGGCGATCCTCGTGCTCGGCGCTGACCTCGGGGCGCGCACGATTGCCGCGCCAGCCGAGATGCCGCTCGGCGTGCTCACGGCGATCATCGGCACGCCAGTGTTCCTCTTCCTGATTGACCGCTCCCGACGCAGCCTCGCCTCAGGCTTCTAACGCGCGCCGATCGCGGCCAGTTGCTTGGGCGTCAGCAGCCATTCGAGTTCGGCGCAGGGGCCGGCCCAGAGCTCGGGTGCGTTGAGCAGCGCGACGCTGCCCGGACGCAGACGGATCGACGCCTCGCGGCCGCCGATCAGCAGACCGATCAGCTCGCTCAGCGTCGGTTCGTGTCCGACGAGCAGGACCGAGGCCGCGTCTGCCCGTGCGGCGTCGGCGATGATGCTGGAAAGCCGCCAGCCGGCCAGCGAGTGCACGATCTCGATGGGCCGCTGCAGCTTGAGGCCGTCGTGGACGAGCTCGGCGGTTTGGCGCGCGCGGACGAGCGGGCTGGCGAGCGTCCGCTGCGGATCGACGCCGAGTCGGCGTAGGCCGACCGCGCCGTCTCGCGTGCGGCGGACGCCGACGGCGGAGAGCGGGCGCTGCTCGTCGACGGGCCAGTCGGCGCCGCGCGCTTCGGCCTTGCCGTGACGCATCACGTAGAGGTTCACGCGCGCAGGTTAGGGGAAGCGGCTCGCGTACCATCGGATGCAGTCTGGATGCAGTGGAGGAGCCGCGCATGCCGATTCGAAGCCGCGAGGACTTTCAGGATCTGACAGAACGGGTGACGGCGTTCTTCGACGCGGATCCTGACGGCCGCGCGCACGAGCTGCGGCGGCTGTTCGTGGAGCTGATGGATTTCCACCCAGACCGCGGCAGTGTCTCGCTGCGC
>JAJEBU010000112.1 GCA_022822375.1 Dehalococcoidia bacterium | reverse complement strand
GTCATGGTGGTCGTGAAGGTGTCGAACGAGATGCCCATGCCGTCCCACGAGTCGAGGATCGACTGATGAAACTCCGCCACGACCTCGGCCGGTGTGCGGCCCTCGTCGTCGGCACGGACCGTGATCGGCGTACCGTGCGCGTCGGAGCCCGAGACCATCGCCACGCGGTTGCCGCGGATGCGGTGATAGCGGGCAAAGATGTCGGCCGGGAGGTACGCCCCGCCCAGCTGACCATGATGGATTGGGCCGTTGGCATAGGGCCAGGCCACGCAGACGAGGATGTTGTCGCTCATGTCAGTAGGGTACGCGCCTTCCTGCATTGGGGAACTGCCCGTCTGTCACCCGCTGTCACCTGCTGTCCTCGGCTGTCAACGTTCGGACGCAAAGGGCCACAGTGCGTAGATCTCGCGTCGCGGCCGGCCGGACTGCTGAGAGACATAACGAGCCGCCTGGGATCGCGATGCGCCCTGCGCCGCAGCGTCGGCGAGCGCCTCCGCAATCTGCGCATCCGACCAGACATCCGCCTGGCCGGCAGCTGGGACGATCAGAATGGTGAACTCCCCGCGCGGTTCGGCGAAGGCCTCAACCGCCGCTGCGGGCGTCCCCCGCCAGATCTGCTCGTGCAGCTTGGTCAGTTCTCGACCGATGACCAACTCAGCGTCCGGCAGCATCTGCGTCAGCTCTTGCAACGTCGCGCGCACGCGCCGTGGCGATTCGAAGACGACCGAGCTATGCCCAGCCGCAGCGATCTCCGCGAGCGCACGCTGCCGCTCGCCGGACTTGCGCGGCAGGAATCCATACAGCTGCACCCGAGGCGACTCCGCTCCGCTGACGGACCAGAGTGCAATCGACGCAGCAGGCCCAGGAATGGGGATGACGCTGATCTCCGACGCGGCCGCGGCCGCAACGAGCCGGCGTCCCGGATCGGAGACACCGGGCGTCCCAGCGTCCGAGACCAGCGCGATCGATTCGCCGCGCTGCATCCGCTCGACCAAGCGCCGAGCATCTGACCCCTGGTCGTGGTACGGCGCCACGATGGTGTCGATCTCGTAGTGGCGCAACAGCTGCCTGGCGACCGGCACATGCTCGGCCGCCACCAGGTCGACCTCGCCCAGCACGCGCAGCGCTCTGAGCGTGATGTCCTCCATATTGCCGATCGGCGTGGCGACCACGAAGAGGGCGCCTGATTTCTCTGCCATGATTCACACTCTAAGCAGGCCGGTGGATGAGCGGGACGACGCACCGTCTGTTGTGCGCTCGTTTACGCCGACCGCGCGGAAGGCTGTTCTAGAATGTCCCAATCGCGGACAGGAGAGGGCGGTCAGCCTCGTGCTTGTTTGCACGGACCAGCAGTGTCGACACGACGAAGCGCGGCCTCGTGCCGCGCTTGTGCGTTTAACGGCCCATCGCGCCCTCGCCATGCGTTGCCAGGTGCGCCATGCGTGTCATGCGTGCCATGCGTGCCATGCGTCCAAGAAGCTACTGCCTCAATCCGCTCGCTCACCGATGTCGCGATAGAGGCGCCACACAGCAGGGGGAGACTGATGACCACGTTGACGCAGCGCGAACCACTCACCCCCGGTCAAGAGCTGGTGCAAGGCGCCTACGACTCCGCTCTGCCGAGTCAGCCGCCGCGACGCAAGACGCTTCAGGAAGCCTACGGATTCGACGACGTTGCCATCGTGCCAGGGGTCGTCACCATCAATCCCGAGCTGACCGACGTCTCGACCACGCTCGCCGGTCAGCACCTCGAGATCCCGATCCTCGCCGCGGCGATGGATGCGGTGGTCGACCCTCACTTCGCCATCGACGTGGGGCGGCGCGGCGGCATGGCCGTGCTGAATCTCGAGGGACTGCAATGCCGCTTCGACGATCCAGCCGAGATCCTGGAAGAAGTCGCCGCCAGCGACACTGAAACGGCCACCGAAATCCTGCAGCGCGCCTACACCACGCCGATCCGCGACGAACTGATCGGTTTGCGTGTGCAAGAGATCAAAGACGGCGGGGCGACCTCCGCCGTGTCGATCACCCCGCCCAACGCGAAACGCTACGCCCGTGCGGTCAAGGAGGCCGCGCCCGACGTCTTCGTCGTGCAGTCCACCGTCACGACGGCCCGGCACTTCTCGCGATCACAGCGCGGCTTGATTCTGCGGGAGCTGATCGCTGAGATGCAGATCCCCACGCTGGTCGGCAACACGGTCGGCTTCGACGCTTCGCTGGAGCTCATGGACGAGGGAATCGCTGGACTGCTCGTCGGTGTCGGACCTGGTGCGGCCTGCACGTCACGAGAGGTGCTGGGTATCGGGGTACCGCAGGTCTCAGCGACCATCGAGTGCGCCTATGCGCGAGACGCCTACTTCGAACGCACCGGCCGCTACGTGCCGATCATCACCGACGGCGGCATCCGCACCGGCGGCGACTTCTGCAAGGCGCTCGTCGCCGGCGCCGATGCGGTCATGATCGGCTCGCCGTTCGCCGGCACCGTCGAGGCGCCCGGCCGCGGATTCCACTGGGGCATGGCCACGCCGCACGCCGAGCTGCCGCGCGGTGTCCGCGTTCACGTCGGACAGCACACCTCGCTCGACCGATTGCTCTTCGGCCCCACCTCGCGCACAGATGGCACAGAGAACCTGATCGGCGCACTGCGCACATGCATGGGCAGTGTCGGCGCTGAGACGATCCGCGATCTGCAGCGCACCGAAATGGTCATCGCGCCCGCCATCAAGACCGAGGGCAAGCGCTACCAGATGATGCGGGACTAGCTCGTTCCCAGCGAGTCGTAGAAGAGGTCGAGCAGGCGGCGCGTGTGCCGATGCTGCCAACCGCCTCGACCCTGATTCATCACATAACCCCAGCCGACCCGCGCATCAGGATCGGCGAAGGCCAGCGATCCGCCGCCACCGAAGTGTCCGAAGGTGCGCGGATTCGGCCCCAACGGACGCTCGGCCATTGTCAGCTGAAATCCTGAAGCAAACCGCGTCGGACGTCCCAGTATGCGGTCCACACCGTAGACCTGTTCGGTCGACATGGCGTCAATCGTCTGCGGCGCCAGAATCTGTACGCCGTCGAGCAGTCCGTCGGTCGCGAGGGCGCCAAACAGCCTGGCCAGGCCGCGAGCGCCTCCGTGCCCAGTCGTCGAGGGGAACTCCGCCGCGCGGTACTCTCGCGTGTTCTGCGATCCAGGACCGCTCTGGATGTGCGGTGGATTGCGCCCGCCGAGCGTCTGCAACGCGCTCGGCGGAGCACGGCGGAAATCGGGCGGCTGCTGCATCGGCAACATGTCGGCCGTGCGCAGGTCGTGCTCCGGCTTCGTGCCGAAGTGGAAATCGAGACCGATCGGTTCGCTCAGGTCGGACTGCAGATGCTGGCCAATGGATCGCCCGGTGATACGGCGGACCACCTCACCGATCAGAAACCCCTGCGTGTTGGAGTGGTAACCGTGCGCCTCGCCCGGCGGCCACCATGGTGCTTGCTCGGCCAGCGCCGAGGTCATCAGCTCCCAATCCAGCATCGCGCCACGAGGCAGCGGCCGCCGGATCGCGACCAGTCCCGCCTGATGGGTCAGCAGCCAGCGGAAGGGAATGTCCGCTTTGCCATTCTGCGCGAACTCCGGCCAATAGCTGGCGACGGGACGGTCGATCTCCAGCTCGCCACGCTCGGCCATGCGCCAGGACAGGATTGCGCAGATCGCCTTGCCGACCGAATAGCAGCAGACGATCGTGTCCGACTCCCACGGTGTCGAGTGCTCCGCATCGGTCCAGCCGCCGTAGAGATCGATGACCAGCTCACCGTCGAGCGTCACAGCCAGCGCTGCGCCGGTTTCTGATCGGTCGACGAAGTTCTGCTGGAATTGCTCGCGGACGGCTGCGAAGCGTGGATCGCAATAGCCCTGCACCGGCGCGTCGGCAGGCGACGGCAGGCCGTCCATTGTGTCCGCTGTGTCCGCCATCTCAGCCGGCCACGATTCGGATGGCGCGCGGGCGTTGCGAAATGTCGTCGAGGATGTCGACCGCCGCGTTGGGCAGCATCTGCTGCGCTGCTGCGGCGATCGCACCTTCCTGGCCGGGATCGATCTCAAGCACCGCGATGCCGTTGGGATGCAGCCGCGACGGGAGCTGCGTAATCAGGCGTAGGATCAGCTCTGTGCCGCTGGTGCCCGGCGTCAGCGCGATGCGCGGTTCGTGTTCTGAGACCTCGGGTTCGAGATCGTCGATACGCTCCTCAGGGATGTACGGCAGGTTCGCCACCACGCAGTGGAACGGACCGGGCAGCGGCGTCAACAGGTCGCCTTGCACGAACTCCGCCCGCGGACGTCGCAGAATGCGTTGCGCGTTGTCCCGCGCGACCAGCAGCGCGTCGCGTGAGACGTCGGAGCAGACCAGCTGCACCCCGCGCCGATGCCTGGCCAGCGCGATCCCGACTGCGCCCGATCCCGCGCCGACGTCAGCGACCTGCGCCGTGCGAATCCGCGCTTGACGCATGTGATCGAGCGCCGCATCGACGAGCAGCTCCGATTCCGGCCGCGGAATCAGCACATCAGGCGTGACCCGAAACTCCAGCCGGTAGAACTCGCGCGTTCCCGTGATGTAGGCAAGCGGCTTGCGAGTCGTGCGCTCAGCGAGCGCAGTCTGAAAGCGCTGTTGTGCGGCAGGGTCGATTTCGTCGGTCAGCGACGCATAGAGCTGGGCCCGCGTCAGACCGGTCGCGTGCCGCAGCAGCACTTCCGCCTCGAAGCGGGCGTCGTCGATCTCCGCCGACTCGAGCTCCGCCGCCGCGGCCAGCCAGACATCGCGCAGGATCGCAGGCGCGTTCACGACGATGCCTCTGCCAACAGCCGCGTTTCCTCAGCAGTCGCGGCGGCGTCAATCAACGGGTCAAGCTGACCATCCAGCATCCCGTCGAGGTCATGGCGAGTCAGGCCGATGCGGTGGTCGGTCACGCGGTTCTCGGGAAAGTTGTAGGTACGAATCTTCTCCGAGCGATCACCAGATCCCACTTGGGAGCGGCGGAAGTCGGCCCGCTCCTGCTCGGCCGCGATGCGCTGCTGTTCGTACAGACGGGCGCGCAGCACAGACATCGCCTTGAGCTTGTTCTTGAGCTGCGACCGCTCGTCCGTGCAGGTCACGACGATGCCGCTCGGCTCATGTGTGAGCCGCACGCCGGTCTGCACCTTGTTCACGTTTTGACCGCCCGCGCCGCCCGAGTGAAAGAGGTCGAGTCGAATCTCCGACTCGTCGAGGTCAACGTCGACCTCTTCGGCTTCCGGCATGACCGCAACGGTCGCGGTGGAGGTGTGGATGCGGCCCTGCGCTTCGGTCTCGGGGACGCGTTGCACGCGGTGCACGCCCGACTCGTACTTGAGCCGCGAGAACGCGCCGTCGCCGCTGATCTGGCAGATCACTTCCTTGAAGCCGCCCATCGCATTCTCCGACGCGCTGACGAGGTCAGTGTTCCAGCGCCGACCTTCGGCGTAGCGGACGTAGGCCCGCAGCAGGTCGGCGGCCCAGAGGCCGGCCTCATCACCGCCGGCCCCGGCGCGGATCTCCACGATCACATTTCGCTCGTCGTTGGGATCGCGAGGCAGCAGCGCGCGCTTGGCCTGCTCTTCGAGGTCGGCGATGCGCTCGCGCAACTCCAGCATTTCGGACTGCGCCAAATCGCGCATGTCATCGTCGTCGGCGATTTCCAACACATCGCGCGCCTGCTGCAGCTCATCGCTGGCGCTGCGATAGCTGTTCAGCAACGCCATCTTGCCTTGCAGCGACGAGTGTTCCTTGGCCAATGCCTGCAACTTCGTTGGGTTCAGGGCCGTGGCCGGGTCGGCCATCTCCGACTCGAGATCATGGAAGCGCTGCGCGACCTCCTCCAGCCGCGCCCACATGGCGGTGTTGTCGGCTGGTGCTGTGGCTGGCATATGCGCTCTCAGTCCTGCCGCTGAGTATACGAACGGCTGCTCAGCTCGCTCGTGGCGTCGGCGATGGCGATCTGTTCTTGCTCAGACGTCTGCAAGTCTCGAATAGTCACGACACCCTCCGCCAAGTCGCGCGCACCGACGATCACGGCATAACGGGCGCCGCTGCGGTTGGCGTGGCGGAGCTGCGCCTTGAGCGAGCGTCCACCGAAGGCCAGCGTGGCCGAGACGCCGTTGCGCCGCAGGTTCCCGGCCATGCCGGTCGCGGCCGTGTCCGCGCCCTCACCGAGGGCGCAGATGAGGACGTCAGGCCCAGTCGACCGTTCGGGCGCGAGTCCCTCCTCCTGGAGACGTCCCGCCATCCGCTCGATGCCCATGCCGAAGCCGATGCCAGGCGTCGGCGGCCCACCGATCTGCTCGATCAGACCGTCGTAGCGTCCTCCAGCAAGGACCGTCGTTTGCGATCCGCTGGCCGTCGTGGGCACGATCTCAAAGACGGTGTGCGTGTAGTAGTCCAGCCCGCGCACCAGTGACGGACGCTCTTCGTACGGGATACCGAGCGATTCAAGGTGCGCCTTGACGGCGGCATAGTAATCCGCCGATTCGGACCGAAGGTGATCGGTGATCAGCGGCGCGTCCGCCTGAAACGGTTGCGTACGTGGGTCCTTGCTGTCGAGCAGGCGCATCGGCGCGCGATCCCAGCGCCCGCGGTCGTCGCTGCCGATGCGGTCCAGGTGCGGTTCGAAGTGCTCCTTCAACAGCGGCACATACGCCTGGCGATCTTCGAGATCGCCGATGCTGTTGAGCAGAATCTTCAGGTCCTGCAGTCCCAACGTCTGCGCGATCCTCCAGCCCAGGTCGATCACCTCCGCGTCCAGCGCGGCATCGCGGACGCCGATCGCCTCGACGCCGAACTGAGTGTGCTGGCGGAAGCGCCCCGCCTGCGGACGCTCGTATCGGAAGATTGGCAAGTGGTACGCCAGCTTGACCGGCTGCTGGAGGTTCGCCATGCCGTGCTGCAGGTAGGCGCGGCAGATCGAGGCCGTGCCTTCGGGCCGCAGCGCGAGGCGTTCACCGCCGCGATCGTCGAAGATGTACATCTCCTTTTCGACGATGTCGGTGCCCTCGCCGACGCCGCGCGCGAATAGATCGGCCGCCTCGAACGTGGGCGGCTCGATGAATCCGAAACCGGCCAGCCGCGCCTGCTCTCGCGCGTGGTGCACGACGTGCTGATGCACGTCATAGTCCTGCGGCAGCAGATCACGGGTGCCACGCGGCGTCTGAAAGTTCTGTGGGCCGGGGTTGCTCATGGTGGACCTCTCGCCTCATCTTACCCACGACCGCTTCGTGGCCGTCGCCGCAGGAGTGACGCCGCTGCGCTTTGTATGATCGATCCATGACTACGCAAGGCGTCCGCGTTGAGGTTGTCGACATGTTGGCGCATCCAACGCTGGACGCGTTGTGCGATGTGATGGATCAATATCTGGCGCCCGCAGACCAGGATCTGGTGTTGGCCGCGTACGAGTTCGCGGCCATCCAGCACGAGGGGAGCTTCCGACGCTCCGGCCATCCCTACATCGAGCATCCGCTGGCTGCGGCGGTGACCTGCGCCGAGTTGCAGCTCGACGTGCCGGCCGTCCAGGCGGCGCTGTTGCACGACGTCATGGAGGATTGCGGCGTGACTCGCGACCAACTGGTGGCCGAGTTCGGAGTCGACGTCGCCAAACTGGTCGAGGGTGCGACAAAGTTGGCCGCGCTGCAGCTGCCCAACGTCGAGGGCTCGATCGACCGTGGCGTGCAAGCCGAGAACCTGCGCCGCATGTTCGTCGCCATGGCCGACGATGTGCGTGTCGTCATCGTCAAACTTGCTGACCGGCTGCACAACATGCGCACACTCGACGCGATGAAGCCCGAAAAACAGATCGAGATTGCTCGCGAGACGATGGAAATCTACGCACCGCTCGCGGCGCGTCTGGGTATCTGGCAGATTCGTGCGCAGTTGGAAGACCTCTGCTTCAAGTACCTCGATCCCAACGGCTACCGAGAGATCTCGCAGCTGGTCGCGTCGCGCCGCGAGAAACGCGAAGGTTATCTGGGCGACATTCGCGCCAAGCTCGAGGCCGCCATCGATCAGGCCGGGATCAGCGCGCAAGTGAGCGGACGCGTCAAGCACCTCTACTCGATTCGCGAGAAGATCAAGAAGTACGAGCGGCAGGGCAAATCGTTCGACGACATCTACGATCTGCTCGCCCTGCGCGTGCTGACTGAGACCACCAGCGATTGTTACTCGGTCCTGGGCGTCGTGCACGGGATGTGGCGTCCGCTGCCGGGCGAGTTCGACGACTACATCGCCAGCCCGCGTCCCAGTGGATATCAATCGCTCCACACCACCGCGTATTGGCAAGACTCCTACGCGGTAGAAGTGCAGATCCGCACGCATGAGATGGACCGCGAAGCCGAGTACGGCGTCGCCTCGCACTGGGCCTACAAGGAGAACCGCCACAACGCGATCAACGACCGCGAACGGATGACCTGGCTACGCCAGATCGTCGAGTGGCAGGGCGAGCAGGGCGGTGCTGAGGAGTTCATCGAGACCCTGCGCTCAGATGTCTTTCCCGATCAGGTGTTCGTGCACACGCCAAAGGGTGAGATCCTCGCTCTGAGCGCCGGCGCGACGCCCCTCGACTTCGCCTTCCGGATTCACACCGATGTCGGCTACCAATGCGTGGGCGCAAAGGTCAACGGCCGTCTGTCGCGTCTCACCACGCCTCTGCAGAACGGCGATGTCGTCGAGATCGTGACCAGTCGCACGGCGCGTGGACCCAGCCGCGACTGGTTGAACCCGGTGCTCGGATTTGTCACCACGAACCACGCACGTACCAAGATCCGCCAGTGGTTCAACAGGCAGGCCCGCACCGAGAACATCGCGCGCGGCCGCGACGAACTCGAACGCGAACTACGCCGCTTGAGCCTCAAACTGCCCAACGTTGAGCAGGAAGTGATGGACGCGGTCCGTGCCAAGACGATGGAAGACGCGCTGGCGTTGATCGGCGCCGGCGACATCACGGCCCACGCCATCGCGCTGAAGGTCGCATCGGCTGACGATGAGGTCGAAACCGCGACCGCGACCGAACCAGCGCCGTCGCCATCGCGCGAGGCCGGCGATGCCGTGCAGGTCGTCGGCGCACGCAACATGCTGACCCGTCTCGCGCCGTGTTGCACGCCGCAACAGGGCGATACCGTGACCGGGTTCATCACCCGCGGACGCGGCGTGACCGTCCACCGCAGCGAATGCCCCAACATCCTCTCCGTGACTGACGTCGAGCGGATCGTCCCCGTTCGCTGGACGCCGTTTCAGAAGGCGACCGAGGCGCGGCTCAAGATCGTGGGCTGGGACCGCGTCGGCTTGGCGCGCGATGTTGCCGGCGTCTGCGCCGACGAGAATGTCAACATGGTCTCATTCGTCACCGGCGAGCCGACTGACGGCGCGGTCACGCTGACCTTCACCGTCGAAGCCAGCGGGCTCGCGCAGTTGCAGCGCGTGATGTCCAAGCTCGATGGCGTGCACGGTGTGATGGGCGTCGAGCGCGAGCACTAACGAACGCCGAAGGTCCTTACGGCTTCAGCGCCGCCGCCAAACGCTCGATGTCCGACTCTGGCGTGTAGAAATGCGGCGAAGCGCGCAGGCGGCCGAACCGTACGGCCGTGATGATTCCGGAATCCTGCAACCGTTCCCAAGTATCGTCCACCGACTCGCGAGCGGCCAGATCATCGGGTGGGTCGAAGATCACGATGCCGCTCCGCTCGGACTCGCCGCGCGGCGAGTAGACGCGGCAGCCGGCGTCTGCCAGCGCGTCGCAGAGATACGCCGTGACCGACTCCAACTGCGCCCAGACGTTGTCGATCCCCACACCCAGCAGGTGTCGGATCGACGCCCGCAGCCCGAGCATCGTCGCCGTCGGCGTCGCACCTGGTTCGAACCGCGCTGCCGTCGGCGCCAGCCTCAGTTCAGCATTCCCGGCCGCGAGACCGTCCTCCATGCTGTTCGCGCCCAGGACGGGTGGAATCAGACCGTCGATCAGCTCCTCGCGGATGTAGAGCAGGCCCGATCCGGTTGGACCCAGCAGCCACTTGTGGCCGCCGCAGGCGAGGATGTCGACGTCGTCCTCCACCACGTTGACCGGCAGCGCGCCCGCCGACTGGATGGCGTCCACCGACAACAGCCCACCGACCGCGTGCACCGCGTCGGCAATCGGCCGAAGGTTTGAGCGGAAGCCGCTGCCCCATTGCACGTGCGACAGTCCCACCAGCTTCGTCCGCTCGTTGACGGCTGAGAGGAGATCCTCGGTCGGAATCCGTCCGTCGTCGTGCTGGGTGACGACGTCCAACTCGACGCCACGCTGTTGCAGCGAGTTGTAGAAGTGGCGGTTGGACGGATACTCGGCATCGGTGACCAGGATGCGATCGCCGTCTTGCAGCCCCAGTGAACCGGCCGAGACCGAGACGCCCGTCGCGGTGTTGGGCACGAACGCAATCTCCGTGGCGCTCCGCGCGCCGATCAGCTCGGCCGCGACCGCGCGAAAGTCTGCCATGTCGTCTTGCCAGGTCGACCCGAAGTAGCCCGATCGGCCAGCCTGGTCTGCATAATCGCGCACGGCTTGCGCCACATCTGCCGGCAACGGCGAGACGCCTGCATGGTTGAAGAACGCCAATCCGCTGTCCAGGACGGGGTAACGACTGTCTGACATGGCGCGCCTCCAATGTGGAGAGTCTAGACGGGCGCCGTGTGGACGGAGGTTGCGCGACTGCGAAAGAGTGTTCTAGTATGCGCGAGTGCCGAACTGAAGTTCCGTTCGGGCGTTCTGAGATAGCGAGAGGTTTGCCATGCACACCCGAGTCAACGGCGGAGCGGTCATCGGTCTGGATGGTGCACCCATCTGTGTCGAGGTCGATATCTCGTCCGGGCTGCCCAAGACAACCATCGTCGGCCTGCCCGACGCGGCGGTCGACGAGGCCCGAGAGCGCGTCCGCTCCGCGATCCGCAACGCCGGCGCGGGCTTCCCCACCAAGCGAGTCACGGTCAATCTCGCGCCGGCCCACATTCGCAAGGAGGGCGCGGGTTACGACCTGCCGATCGCGGTCGGCATGCTCGTCGCGACGGGGCAAATCTGTGAATCGGCCGTGGAGGACACGCTCTTCCTGGGCGAGCTGGCGCTGGACGGCGAGCTGCGGCACGTACGCGGCGTCCTCAGCGTCACCGCGGCCGCCAGAGACGCCGAAGTGCGCCGCATCGTGGTGCCCAAGGTGGACGCCGAAGAAGCGTCGCTGATCGACGGTATCGAAGTCGTCGCGGTGGATTCACTGCGCGATTGGATCGAGATCGCGACTGAGGAGCGCCCGGTCGCGGATGCCATTTGGCCAGCCACGCCAGCCGTTGTAGATGATCCGGGCTCCTCCTTCGACGGGCACAACTTCTCGGACGTGCGCGGCCAGGAACATGTCAAGCGCGCGCTCGAGGTTGCTGCCGCTGGTGGACATAACCTGCTCATGTGCGGGCCGCCAGGCGCAGGCAAGACCCTGCTCGCCTCCTGCTTGCCCGGTATTCTGCCGCCGCTGTCGAGCGCGGAGGCACTGGAAGTCACCAAGATCGCGTCAGTGGCCGGTCAGACCGAGGGCTCCGCATTGGTCCGCGAGCGGCCCTTCCGCGCTCCGCACCACACCATCTCCAACGCAGGACTGGTCGGCGGTGGACAGCGTCTGCGCCCAGGCGAGGTGACGATGGCGCACCGAGGCGTCCTCTTCCTTGACGAGCTGCCCGAGTTTTCCGTCCGAGCGCTAGAGGCGATGCGCCAGCCGCTCGAGGACCGCTGCATCACCATCTCCCGCGCACACGGGACGGTCACCTATCCGGCCGATATCTGCCTCGTGGCGGCCATGAACCCATGCCCCTGCGGCAACTTCGGATCCGACCAACACTGCACTTGCACCGACGGCGCCGTGTACCGCTACCAACACCGCATCTCAGGACCGGTCCTCGACCGCATCGACCTCTTCGTCGACGTCCCGAGAGTCGATGTGCAGAAGCTGATGGAGTCCGACGGTGCCGTGGCGCCCAGCACGGAACCGTCCAGCGCCGTCCGGGCCCGCGTCGTCGCGGCGCGCAATCAACAGATCGAGCGCTACGGCGCAGGTGGCCCAAACGCCAACGCTTCGCTGTCCGCGCGTGAGGTCGGCGCGCATTGCTCCGACATGCTGGACGATCGCGCTCGCACGCTAATCCAGGAGGCGATCGATCGGCTCCGCTTGTCGGCTCGCGGCTATCACCGCGTGCTGAAGGTGTCGCGCACGATCGCTGACCTCGCCGGTGCCGAAACGATCTCAGCCCAGCACGTCGCCGAGGCCGTCCAGTATCGCCGCCGAGCGAACATTGGCTGAGCTGTGCATTGTCGAAATCATCAGTCGTCGTTCAACGGTCAGTCGCCAGTGATATCGTGGGCGCTCAGCCCCCGTAGCTCAGGGGATAGAGCACCGGCCTCCGGAGCCGGGTGCGTAGGTTCGAATCCTACCGGGGGCGCCAATCGCGCGTCAGTCCCGAGTGTCCCACGTCAGCAGCATCCCCCGGGACGGCGTTCGCCAGAGCGGACGGTACCACTGGCCGCGCTCAAACAACTGTGGGATGGCATCGCGAATTCGCCCGGCGGCCTGGTCATCCTGCTGTATGCCCAGCTCCTCCGAGGCAAATGCCACGGCGGCGGCGTCGGTCGTTGGCAACTGCTCGGGCCAGTCAAAGAGCTGCGGCAGCACGCGCACGTCCGCAATGGCCCCCATCTGCCAGATCACCGGCAGCAGTTCGCGGAAACTCGGGCTCGGACACTGCAGCTCGCCATGCACAAGCTCGAACAGCGCGCTGTTCACGTTTGGCGGCGGGACCGTCCAGGTCAGGATCATCACACGCCGCCGCGCCGACTCGTGCATGGCTCGGATGAACGGCTCGATGTCCTCAATGAAGTACGTGACATCGACGGTCAGCGTGATGTCCGCCTCGATCAGGTCGTCCAGCGGCCAGGCGGACGCAATCGTCGACGCATGGTCGATGCCGTGCTCAGCCTTGCAGATGGCAAACTGCTCGCGCATCGCGGGCGACGGTTCGACATTGCGCAGCGACCGTGCGCGAAGCGCCAGCGGCAGGCCGATTCGTCCTGCGCCGCCGCCGATTTCGACGATCTCATCTTCGGGAGACACATACTCCAACGCGGCAGCCAGCTGCGGTTCCGGCGTGCGAGTCGGGTCGAAGCGATAGGTGTGCGCGTAGCGGTTCCAGTACGACTCATCGAACGGTGCGCCCAGGCGGAGTTGCTGTTCCGTCCGCGCTTGAACCATCTCGCGGTAGCGTTCGGCTGGTCCGGATGATGTCACGGCTGCACGTCTCGGCGGCGGTCGGACAGGACGGCGAAGACCCGTTCGCCCCGAGGAGACAGGCGGTAGCCGATCTCCAGGCTGGTGGTGAGGCCGAGCGCCTTCAGTTTGCGTACGTCCCGTTTGAACTGAGCGGTGTCGCGACGCTGCGCGTCAGCCAGATCGCCGGCACGGCGGCCGGGATTGTCGTGGATTGCGGCGAGCGTCTGCTGCGTCCAGGGGTTCTTGGCGGCGCGAGTGTCCATCTTGTGGAGCTTGGTCAGAATCTCGTCCAGCTCCGCGTCGTCGATCTGATTATTGGCTGCGAGGCGCTCTCTCGGTTGTTGTTCGGAGCCAAGCCAGCGGAACTCGACTCGGTACAGCTGCGCGTTCGGATCCTGGTCGCGGCGAAGATGGCCTTGAACGGCAGCCAGCACCTCCTGCGGCGATGCGCAACCAGAGGCGCGAGCGTCACTGAGCGTGATGTCCGACTCCGCGATTGGATCCACGGCAACGATCTCGATGGCGCCGCTGGCCAGACGGTGCACCTTGCCTGGCGCTGCTTGTCGTCGCTTCCAGCGGCGGAAGGAGATGGTGATGTCGCCGTTCGCGATGGCGTCGAGGTCTGACCGGCGAAACTGCATGGCAGAGCGATTCAGGTGTGCGGTGATAGCCTAGACGTTGGCGTCGATGGGCGTGGATCGAGTGTGAAGGAGAGCCGGTGTCGGAACGAGGACGCAGCGCGCGCACCCGTCCGCAGCGCCTGGCGCGCCGCCGCCGCGAGGTCCAGGGATTCGATCAGGGCGGCACCCGCCGTTCGAGACTCTTCTCCCGCCCGGTCATTGCCGGCCTGGGGTTGGTGCTTGCCATCACGCTCGTTGCAAGTCTGGCGGTCGTCGCCTTCGACAGCGGCGACACACCGCGGACCGTCGATCCACCGCCGTCGAGGCGTTCGTCGTCGCAGGTGGAAACGGGCGCGATCGCCGGGAAGCCGACGTGGAGCCAGCCGCCTGCGTTCGCGCTCGTGGAGGGCGTCGATTATGGCGCGGAGATCGAGCTGGAAGACGGCGTTGTGGTCAGCGTTGACCTGTTGGAGTCGCAGGCGCCGCAACACGTCAACAACTTCGTTTTCCTCGCCCGCGAAGGCTTCTACAACGATCTCACCTTCCACGAAGTACTGCCCGGCGCGCGCGTGCGAGCGGGTGACCCCACAGCTGGCGATCCGTCCGCGGATTGGGCTGCCGATGCCGGCTACGAACTTCCCGATGAGGACAGCGCCGAAGGCTTGGCGGTCGATGCCGACGGAACGCTGGCGATGTGGCGCGACGACGATGGCCTCTCTGCATCACAGTTTGTGATCACGCTCTCGGCCGACTCGAGCGGCGTGGCAGGACTCACGGCCTTTGGCCTGGTCACGTCAGATTTGCAGCCGCTGCATGCGTTTGGTTCGAGGGATCCGGGTGCGGTACCGTCGCCGCCGGCAGGTCCCAAGATCGTTGAGATCCGGATCGTTGAACATGGGCCGGCCGATGATTCAGCAGGCGAGGTCACGGAACGCTCGGAGCCCGAGCAACCACGTGAATGGAACGAGCCACCCCCGTTTGAGCTGGAGGACGGTGTCGATTACCGCGCCACCATCACGATGACGGACGGTGGGGTGATCGAGATTGACCTGTATGAGGATCTCGCACCGCAGCATGTGAACAGCTTTGTGTTCCTTGCTCGCAACGGCTTCTACGATGCGCTGACCTTCCACCGCATCATTCACGGATTCATGGCGCAGGGCGGAGACCCCACTGGCACTGGCGCCGGCGGTCCGGGTTATACGCTCGAGGCTGAGTTCAACGACACCCCGCACGTTCGCGGCATTCTCTCGATGGCGCGTTCCGCCGACCCCGATTCGGCGGGCAGTCAGTTCTTCATCGTCTATGACGCAGCTCCACACCTCGACGGACAGTACACGGCGTTCGGCGAGGTGACCTCCGGGATGGAAGTGGTGGACGAGTTCCCAGAGCGCGATCCCTCGGACCCGAGCGAGCCGCTGGGGCCAGAGATTGCAACGATCACGATCAGCGAAATTGTTCGCAGCGAGTAGCGCGAACGTCAGCACTGCCGCGTGGCGGCGGAGGAACACATGGCCAAGCAGTACCGCAAGCGCCCGGAGATGGCGCTGACCGAAGGCGCCTCGTACAGCGCAACGATTGAAATGGCGGACGGCGGGACGATCGAGCTCGAGCTGTGGCCCGAGCTGGCGCCTGAACACGTCAACTCTTTCGTCTTCCTGGCGCGCGACGGCTTCTACGACGGCGTCACGTTCCACCGCATCATCGGCGGCTTCATGGCTCAGGGCGGCGACCCGACCGGCACTGGCACGGGCGGACCGGGCTACAACGTACCCGCTGAGTTCAACGACACCAAGCATGTCGCCGGGGTGCTCTCGATGGCGCGTGCTCAGGACCCCAACTCGGCCGGTAGCCAGTTCTTCATCTGCAACGCGGACGCACTATTCCTGGACGGGAGTTACACGGCGTTCGGCCGGGTCACCTCTGGACTGGACGTCGTGTTGAACTTCCCCGAGCGCGACCCTCAGGCGGCGCGCGAGCCCGGGCCGGCGATGAAGTCGGTCACGATCACCGAGAGCTAGCGTCTGACCACGACACTCCAGCCAGCGAGACACCTATGTCTGCGCAACCGCCCCAGATTCCGCCCATTCCCCCGTCCGCGGTGGTGTTGCGTGTGGTCTCAATCTTGGGGATGGGCCTGACGTTTTCGGGCTGCGTGCTGGCGCTCGTCGCCGCCGAGTGGTGGTGGGCGCTGGGCACCGGGCTGGCATTCGTCCCGTTCATGCTGATGATGGGCGTCGTCGACCGGCTGATCCCGGACATCAGCGAACTCGCGGGCGAGAACGCGACGAACGATCAAGATCGCTCAGGCTGAACCTGACATCGAGGGAGCCGAGACAACGGCCGCGGTCAGCGCCGTTAGTCGTCGATGCGGGCCGTCGCGCTGCCTTTGACGACCTCGGCGCCGTCCTGGTTCACCGTCGATACCGCAAGGTCGACGAGGCTGACACCGTCCTCTTCGCGAATCGCCTCGACGGTCGCCGTCGAGGTGAGCGAGTCGCCGGGCCACACCTGTGCCACGAACCGCACGCCGTACTTGGTCAGGCGGCCGTCGCCGACCAGGTTGGTCAGCATCTTGCCAGTCATGCCCATGCTGAGCATGCCGTGAGCAAAGACGGTCGGATAGCCGGCGATCTGCGTCGTGAAAATCTCGTCGGTGTGCAGCGGGTTGTAGTCGCCCGACGCGCCGGCGTACTGGATGATCTGCGTACGGGTCAGGTTCTCGACGACTTGCTCGGAATGCTGGTCGCCGACGCTGATCTCTGACTTGCTGAGCGGCATTTCAGGTCTCCTGCTTGGATGTTGAATGAAGCGGCCCCGTGTCGGGGCACGGGGACTCGAGTGGCAGTTACTCGACGACGCGCGAGGTCTGCACGCCGACCGAACGGGCCGTGACGACGAGCACGTCGTCCTGGTTGTAGTACTCGGTGATCGACTCGTTGAACTGCAGCGTGCCGCCGCGGCGACCCTCGCGCGACCATGATTTGCCCGGCTTGTCGACCGCGCGCAGGACATCGCCTGCCTGGACGGGCGCGTGGTACTCGTAGTGCTGCTCGGCGTGGAATCCCGTGCCGCCGCCGCCTTCGCCCGACGATTCGCGCTTGATGCCGGTCGGTTCCTTGCCGGAGCCGAACCACGGCTCGCCGATCACCGGACGGAGGTTGTAGCCCTCAGTGAACTGTGCGGACGCCTGGACGAACGTCGGCGGCGGAATCACGTGGCCTGGCTCAGTGTCGGCCGCGGCGTCCGCGTCGTGATAGATCGGATTGGCGTCGCCGATCGAGCGCGCGAACAGCATGATGTGTCCGGCCTCGATGGGAAATCGGTCAGTGGCCATGTGCAGTACCCCTTCGCCTGAGTGAATCGGTCAGCGAGACACCGTCGGCGCCTGCGCGACGGGTTTAGCGTAGCCGACAATGCTGCCAGATTCGATCTGCGTGCTTGATCAGTGGTCGGGGTGGGCGGATTTGAACCGCCGGCCTCACGGCCCCAAACCGTGCGCTCTGCCAAGCTGAGCTACACCCCGTATCGTCACTGTACGCCGAGCGTGGCGAACCATCGACCGTCAATCGGTCTGCACCGCGCCGATGAGCTCGTTGATGTCGGCAACTCCGTGCTCGCGACAATAGTCGAGCAACTCTTCCAGCACCCGCACGGACGCATACGGATCGCGGAACGACGCCGTGCCGACCTGCACCGCGGTCGCGCCGGCGAGCAGGAACTCAACAGCATCGCGTCCGTCCGAGATGCCGCCGCAGCCGATCACTGGAATGCTGACCGCGCGAGCCGACTCCCAGACCAGGCGCAGCGCCAGCGGCTTGATCGCGGGGCCCGTCAAGCCCGCGACCGGTCGATTGGTGCGCGGTCGGCGGGTGTGGACATCGATGCTCATGCCGACGAACGAGTTGGCGACACAGAGTGCGTCGGCGCCGGCATCCTCACAGGCTCGCGCGACCACGCTGATGTCGGTCACATCAGGTGTGAGCTTGGCGATCACCGGCAGCGTCGTAGCGGTGGAGACGGCCTCGATCACTCGCCCCGCGGCGATTGGGTCGCGCCCAAAGGCGACACCGCCCACGTCGAGGTTGGGACAAGAGATGTTGACCTCGACCGCGGCGACACCGGGCGCGCCGTCGAGGATCTGCGCCAGGTGAGCAAACTCATCCACGGTGTCGCCGAGCATGTTGACGACGACCGGCACGCTCCACGTTTCCCAGACCGTGGCCGCGTCGCGAAGCAGCTTGCGCACACCGACATTCTGAAAGCCGATGCTGTTGAGCATGCCAGCGGGCGTCTCAACGATGCGCGGCGTAGGATTGCCGCGTCGCGGCTGCAACGTGACTCCTTTGGAGAGCAACGCGCCAAGCCGGTTGACGTCAAAGAGCCGCGCGAGCTCGAGTCCATTGCTGGACGTCCCAGACGCGGTCATAATCGGGTTGCGCAGGATCAGTTCCCGCTTGGCGCCCGGTGCGAGGTCGACCTCGAGATTGACGCGGCGGTCCACGCTCCTCGCGGATGCGAACTCACGTGTCGAAGCTGAGCTGCCAGTGGACGTGGACATCAGATCACCGCCCGCAGGCTAGCGGTCGAGTCGCAGAAACGACCCCGAGCGTCGAGGCGGGGGAAGCGGGTCGGGCGATTAGTTCTCGCTCTTGGCCGGGCGGCGCTTGGAGATGCCCATGTCGTTCCAGCGCGAGCGACCCTCGCTGCGGTCCCAGATCGAGTCCTCGGACGAGTTCCGGAACTCCTTGGTTTCCCCGCAGGTGCAGACGCCCATCGACAGCGGACCGTCGGGGGCCTCGATCAACCAGTGGTGGATGTGCTCGGGCGCTTCGGTCTTCGAACGGGTCTTGGACGGCATGATGGTCCCTTTCTGGGCTGAGCGGGCTGACCGATGACGCGGCCTGCTCCCTGTCAATCCCATGTGAGCGTGACGCTACGCAGACGGCGGGCGTCGGGCAATGCACGCAGCGACATAGCGTCTTCTGGCTACCAGCGCGGCTGTAAAGTGCTAAACGCGTCGGTAACAACTTGACGGATCATCGCCTCGCGACGGCCTCGCAACAGCAATACAGAGGCAGCACAGAGGCATCGCGCCGAGCAAGTAGAGTAGGATGCAGACAGATGCGGCCAACAGTGCCGCGACGATGTGATTGACATTGCTCCGATTGTTTCGCCTTCATCGACTTCGGGCACGCCGACCAACACGGTCCCGTCCGACTCATTGCGCCAACGACTCCATCCCGACACCGACGCCGTGCGTGTGCGCACGCCTGGAACGCTGAGTCTGTCATGGTCTGGAAACGATTGACCGGCAAGTCCGACGATGATGATTCCCGGAAAGGTGATCGCATGACAGCCGACGGCCAGCTAACGGTCGAGACGGTCCGCGACGCGCTGAGAACCGTGCGCGATCCACAGCTCGGACGTGATCTGATCTCGTTGCGCATGTTCGGCGGTGCCGCATTCGACAACGGCAGCGTCACGGTTCACCTGCAGCTACCGCTGCACGACCATCCGCGTGAAGAACTCGAGAGCCTCGTTTGCGCCGCGTTGGAACGCGCTGGCGCGTCATCTGTCGCGTTCGAGCACCGCGTCGACGTGCCAGCCTGGCAGGGCACGGGCCAGCAGGCCGCGATCGGCGGGGTCAAGAACATCATCGCCGTGGCCTCAAACAAGGGCGGCGTGGGCAAGTCCACGATTGCCACGAACCTGGCCGTCGCGCTCGGCAAGACGGGCGCCGCGGTCGGCCTCGTCGACGCGGACGCGACCGGTCCCAACTTGCCGACCATGTTTGGCCTGCCCAACGGGTTTCAGGCCCAGAGCGAGCGCGGACTGCATCCGGTCGAGCGCTACGGCGTGAAGGTCATCTCGCTCGGCTTCTTGCTGCCGCCGGGCGCGCCGGTGGTCTGGCGCGGACCGATGATCGGGTCGGCAATCCGCCAGCTGTTGCACGATGTCGAGTGGGGCGAGATCGACTACCTACTGATCGACCTGCCGCCGGGCACCAGCGACGCCTCGATGTCGATGGCGCAGGAGGCTCCAATCGCCGGCGCCGTCGTCGTGTCGACGCCGCAGCAGGTCGCACTTGAAGACGCCAGCAAGGCGGTGACCATGTTTGAAAAGCTCGACGTGCCGGTCTTCGGCATCGTCGAGAACATGTCCTATTTCGTGACGCCCGATACCGGCCAGCGCGTCGAAATCTTTGGACACGGCGGCGCACGCGATGCCGCCGACGACCTCGAGATTGATTTCCTGGGCGAGGTGCCCCTGGCGACCGAGGTGCGCGCCGGCGGCGACGACGGACAGCCGATCGTCGCCTTCGATGCCGATCATCCCGCGGCCGAAGCGTTCGCAGCGATTGCGAACCGCGTCGCGGTCAAGGCGGCAGCCGCCGCCTTGCTGCAGGCGCCAACGATCCCCATCCTATGATTCCAGAACGGAACCACCACGCATGAGCAGATTTCTGAGGCGGACCGCCACCAAGGGCGAACCCGCTGCCGACACCCCATCCATCGCTTCGACCACACAAACCACCGAGTCGCGGCCCAGCCAGTCGAGTGGGCCCGCAAGTCCGTCCACGACTCCGCTCGTCGAGCCGCCGCCCAAAGCGCCGACCCGACGCGGATCGCGAGGCGGTCGAGGCCGCAATCGCGGAGGCGGCAACGGCGCCGCCAACGCCTCTGCGGTCAGCCAGGCGCCGGAGCCCAGGGAACCGAGACCTTCGGGACGCCCGAACCCCCGCCGCGCCAAGCCGGAGTCCGAGGCCCAACTGCCAACTGATCCCGTCGAACAAATGCTGGCCCTGCTGCAGCGTCAGACGACGCTGCTGGAGCAGCAGGGAGCGGCGCTGGAACAGCTCGCCGCCTCCCAGCAGCTGCTGACCCAGACACTCTTGGGACAGAGCGGCGATGACACCGTGCCGGCCCGGATCGAGGTGCTGCCACGGCTCGCGATCTTCGTCGATGTGCCCAACATCCTCTACGGCGCTGAAGCGTCCGGCGTGCGCCTCAACTGGGGCAAGGTCGCTGACTTCCTCTCGCACGGACGCACGCTCGTCCGCGCGATTGCGTACTCGCCGATCTCGGATGATCCGTCAGCGCGCACCGAGAATGAGCGGTTCGTCGTGCCGTTCCTCGACCACGGCTACCGCATCGCAACCAAACAGCTGAAGCGCTTCAGCGGCGGATCGGTCAAGGCCAACTTCGATGTGGAGCTGGCCATCGACGTGCTCACCATGTCCGACCGTGTGGACGTGATCGTGCTCGTCTCGGGCGACGGCGACTTCCGCCGCCTCGTCGAGATCGTGGGCGCGCGGGGCGTGCGAGTTGAGGTAATGGCGTTCGGCCAGAGCACATCAGCCGATCTGCGACAGGTCGCCGACCGCTACATCGACATCGCGCAGTACGCCGACCAGTTGCGCGACTAACCGTCGCTGCTGCGGCTACTCGGGCGCCCAGACGCGCACGCCGTTGTTGCGGGCCGCCCTGCCCAAGCCTGGGAACAGAAAGTGTCCTGACGCGATCAGCGCGTTCTCGGCCTCGATCTGGTCGAACAGCTTGTGGCGGCTGGCGGTCGATTCGACTTTGTCGACGTCGGCGCCGGGACACCAGTCCGTTTCCGTCAGCTGCACCATGTGATGCGCCGCGTCGCCCAGAACGTAGGCCTTCTCGCCGTCGCTCGTAACCGCGAACGACACGTGGCCGGGCGTGTGGCCTGGTGTCGGGACGGTCAACACCTCCGACGTCAGCGGGTGGTCGCCGTCGACAAAGTCGACCAGCCCCGCATCAACGATCGGGCTGAGCACGTTGTCGTAGCCCGCGCCTTCCTTCAGCTCGTCGGTCGACGTCCAGTAGTCCCACTCTGACTGTTGGATGATGTGACGAGCGTTGGGGAACTGCGGCACGGGCGTACCGTCGTTGTCCCAGGTGTTCCAACCGGTGTGGTCGAAGTGCAAGTGGGAGAAGGCGACGACATCGACGGCGCTGGGTGCGATGCCTGCTTCCTCCATGACGCTGGGCAGCATCGCTGGTTCTTTCAGCGGCATCATCGTCGGTCTGCCGCCGATGCCTGAGTCGACCAGAATCGTCGTGCCGTTTGAGATCACGATCCAGGAGCCGATGTTCAGGTTGATCAGCCCGTCGTCGTCCAACAGGTCGCGGTAGTTGTCCCAGTCCGAGTCTTCAGTCTTGTTGAAGAACATCGTCGGTGGCATGGCGGCCCAAGAGTCCTGAACCGCAATCAACGTGGCGCTGCCCACTTGAATCTGATGAAACTGTCCCATGGCCGCTTCCCTCCTAGATGCTTCGCTGCGTGGCTGAGGCCGAAGCGAGGCTAACGGATCAGCGGATCAGCGGATCAGCGGGTCTGCGCCTGATCGCCGAGACGATAGGACTCGTCGAGCAGTTCGATCGCATGGATGGAGCGAGGGATCATGCGTTGGTCATCGTCGAACCGAGCAATGCCGGCGTCCAGCTGCAGCATGCAGCCAGGATTTGCGGTGCAGATTTGGTCAGCGCCCGTGCCGAGCACGTCCGACATCTTCTCTGCGAGGACTCGCTGGGAAATCTCGCTCTGGACGACCGAGTAGATGCCGGCCGAGCCGCAGCAGCGGTCGGGCGTGCGCATCTCGGCGAGCTCAAGTCCCGGAATGCTGGTCAGGACCTCTCGAGGCGCCTTGCGGATGCCCTGCGCGTGCGACAGGTGGCACGAGTCCTGATAGGTGACGCGACGCTCGATTCGTCCCATGGGTAGTTCGAAGCCAATCTCCACCAACCACTCATGCACGTCTCGGACGCGCGAGGCAAATGCCGCGGCGCGATCCGCGTACTCCTCATCATTCCTAAGCAGATGCCCGTACTCCTTCAAGTGCGACCCACAGCCGGCGGCATTGATCAGGACGGCGTCGGGCAGCTCTGAGCCGAGCGGCGTAAACGCGTCGATGTTTGCTCTCGCGAGATCTCGGGACGCCTCGACGTCTCCGCCGTGGGCGTGGAGCGCACCGCAGCAGACCTGCGCGGACGGCGCGTCGACCGCGACTCCGTTGCGGGCGAAGACGTTGACCGTCGCGCGGTGCGTGTCGGGATATGCCAACGGCATCATGCAGCCGGTCACCAGCGACGCATGGGCGCGCGGCGTTCGCTTCGGTGACACCCTGGCTGCCTCGGCGTTGGAGTAGAAGGGGCGATCGGCGTTGGGCGAGAGCGCATCGATCTCCGCCAGCTTTGGCGCCAGACGCTTGAGCAATCCGCTGCGGCGTACCAGCGATTGCAGGCCGCTCGTCTGGTAGAGCTTCAAGCCGTAGCCGGCCAGGCGCATGCGTCGCGGATAGGGAAACAGCCCGCGCATGATCACCCGCCAGATGATGCGTTGGCGGCGCGGCCAGCGGTCCTGCGCGAAGGCTTCGGCTCTCGTCGCTTCCATCAGACGGCCGTATGGCACCTTGGACGGACAGGCGGTTTCGCAGGCGCGGCACTGGAGACACTGGTCAAAGTGCTGCTGCACGCGCGGCGACCACTCCAGCCGGCCGTCGTCGAGTCCGCGCATCAGCGCGATTCGCCCGCGCGGTGAGCCGGTCTCGACGCCCAGATCGTGATACGTCGGGCAGGCGTTCAGGCAGAAGCCGCAGTGGACGCACAGCCCGAGCTCGCCGGCGTCGGGACGGTCAGCGGTCTGCCAGATGGATTCGAAGTCAGGCGGCGCGATGCTCATAGTGCCAGCCTAAATGCCGTCGACAAACCGGCCGGGATTGAGCGCGGTTTGCGGGTCGAACTGCGCCTTGATGTTGTGCATCAACCGCGCCCCGGCGCCCGCCGGCCCCCAGATGTCGACTGACGACTTCAGCTCCGGCGGCGCGGACTCAATGGTCAGCCGTCCCCGCAGCGGACCAAGCTCGCGCCGCAACCGGGCAATCGTGTCGGCGTCTACGCGCGGTGTCGAGACGAAGAGCAGCCCTGAGTCCGCAGCGATGATCCACTGCGCCGGATTGTTCAGATGCCCGTCAAGCAAGACCTGCGCCTGCACGAGTTTGGCGGGCGGTAGACCCAGCCGCAGGCGGACGTGCTCGTTCGGGGTCTGCAATTCGAGATCGGCGATCGCCTGCCAGGTCTCGACGATCTCGCTCGTGCGGCGCTCCGGGCGGTCCACGCCGACCTCACGAATAGCGGACAGCGCATGCGACAGCACTTCCGTCGCTGCCGACTCCAGGCCGTTGGCGCGGAGCACGATCGTCGGCTCGTCCTGCAGCAGTCGGGCGCCGAGCGCGCGAGCTTCTGCCGCGGCATCGGCCGAGAGCGCGATGCAGCCGTTGAGAAACGGGGCGGCGTTGGCGGCGGCTCGCGCCGCCCGCTGTGCGTCGTCGAGCGTGGGCGCGCCGATGGCGATGATCTGGTCGCTGGCAGGTTGCGGCCGGAGCTTGAACGTGAGCTCGACGATGATGCCCAGCGTGCCCAACGAACCCGAGAAGAGCTTGGCCAGGTCATAGCCGCTGACGTTCTTGACGACCTTCCCGCCAGCCTTGATCGCCGTGCCGTCGGCCTGAACCATGCGCATGCCGATCAGCCAGTCGCGCGGACCGCCGAACGAGTTGCGCCGCAGACCGCCCCGTCCGACAGCGGCCAGACCGCCCAGCGTGGCTTGCTCGAAGTGCGGATGGTCGAGCGGCAAGAGCTGCCCGTTGATCGCCAGCTGCTGCTGCAACGTGGAGAGCGTCATGCCCGCCTGAACCGTGATGGTGAAGTCCTCAGGCTCATAGTCCACCACGCGATTCAAGCGCGAGAGATCGAGCGCGGTGTCGTACCGCTGCGGCGGCATGCCGAGGCATTGCATGGTGCGTCCGCCGTGGGGAATGACCGCCAGTCCAGCGGCCGAAGCGTCGGCCATCGCCCGCTCGACATCCGAGATGCCCGTCGCGAGCACGGCGCTGGTCGGCAATGAATCGTCGACGGCGTAGCGGGCCAGTCGAACTGGTTCGGAGATCGTGTCGAGACCCTCGAAGGGCGGCGGCTGGCCTGGTGATGCGGCGTCGGATGCGCTCATACGAACGCTTTGGGGCCGAACTTGGCGATCTGCTGCTGCGCGTGGTGCTGGTGGCCGGCCTCGCCGCAACCGTGACCGGCCGGGAAGATCTTGCACGGGTTGAAGTTCTCCGTCGGCCCAAACGCGGCGCGCAGCGATTTCATCGCATCCATGTCGGCCTCGGAGAAGATCCAGGGCAGGTAGTCCCGCTTCTCCAGGCCCACGCCGTGCTCGCCCGTGATTGCTCCGCCGGCGTCGACGCAGACGCGCATGATCTCGCCGCCCGCGTCCAGCACGCGCGCGGTCGCGCCCGGTTCACGCTCGTCGAAGAGCAGGCAGGGATGCAGGTTGCCGTCGCCGGCGTGGAACATGTTGGCGACCGGCAACCGGTAGCGCTCGGCAATCTCGTAGACGGCATCGAGCACATCGGGCAGCTTGGTGCGCGGGACGACGCCGTCGAGCAGGTAGTAGTTGGGCATGATCTGGCCGAGCGCGCCGATCGCGCCCTTGCGGCCCGCCCACAGGTGCTCGCGCTCCTCATGATCGGTCGCGGAACGCACCTCGCGGGGCTCGAATCGACGCAGAATGCTCTCGACGCGCGCGCCTTCAGCCTCGACTTGCGACTCGGGTCCGTCGACCTCCACGAGTAGCACGGCCTCGGCGTCTAGTGGGAAGCCGGTGTTGAGGACAGGTTCAACCGCCGCGATGGTCATCTTGTCAATCATCTCCAGCGCCGCCGGAACGATGCCAGACGCCACCACCGCGGAGACCGCATTGGACGCATCGCGGACGCTGTCGTAGACAGCGAGCATGGTGCGCACCGCCGACGGACGCGGCACGAGCCGGACCAGCGCCTGTGTCACGATCCCGACCGTGCCTTCTGAGCCGACCACGCAACCGACCAGGTCATAGCCAGGCTCGTCGCGAGTGTCGTGGCCGATCCACTGCACCTCACCATCGGCGGTGACGAGCTCAACGGCCAGCACATGGTTGGTCGTCGTGCCCCACGCGAGCGTGTGCGGTCCGCCCGCATTCTCGGCGATGTTGCCGCCGATCGTGCAGGCGCGCTGTGAGCTGGGATCGGGCGCGTAGGCCAGGCCGTGCCGTTCGGCCTCCAAACCCAAGTCGAGATTCACGACGCCGGGCTGCACCAGCGCCGTCTTGTTCTCCGCATCGACGCTGAGGATTCGCCGCATTCGGTTCATGCCGATGATCACGCCGCCCTTGGCCGCGAGCGCTCCGCCGCTGAGGCCGGTACCCGCGCCGCGGGGCGTGACCGACGCGCCGTGCTTGTTAGCAATTCGAATCAGGGCGGACACGTCATCGGTGTCCGCAGGCAGAGCGATCACATCGGGATTGCCGCGATCGATCGTGCCGTCGTACTCGTAGACGAGCAGGTCCTCGTCATGCCACACCACGGCATCTTCGCCAATGGCCTCAATCAGCTCCAGCACCAGCGCCGTCGGAGTCTTCATGTGTCGATCATAGTGGGGCGGCCGGCCGTCCACCGACGTTCCAGGAAGTCGAGCACGGCGTCGTTGAATTTCTCGGGCTGCTCAAAGTAGACCGAGTGTCCCGCGTTGGGCACTCGGACGAACTCGGAACCGTGCATGGCTCGATGCGATGCCTCCATCGCCTGCCAGGGGACGATCTTGTCGTGTTCTCCGACGATGTAGAGCATCGGCATGCCGAACTGTCGGAGCAACGGCATGGACGATCCTCGCCAGGTGGCCAGACCCGGCGTCGGCGCGAGGAACGTTGACGGACGCGGGGGGTTCCAGCCGTTCATGCGACGGTAGAGCCAGGTCAGCTCGGGCTCGTGGTGCTCGGTCGCAGGCGCGAGCGACCGCTGACGCAGCGTCTGGCCCTGCACCGTCTTGTAATGCGCGGCCTGAATTTCGCGTACCTCATCGTTAACCGCGCCGGCGAGTGTTCCGGAGAGGATCAGTGCCTCAATGCGGCCCGGGAAGATCATGGCGAAGGGTGTCGCCGTGCGGCCGCCCATCGAATGAGCGACCATCGCAAACTTGTCGATGTTCAGGTGATCGAGCAGTGCGTGCAGATCGTGCGGGAACGCGCGCCGGCCTGGTCCGCCGGGCACATCACGGCTGAGACCGAAGGCGCGATGGTCGAACGTCACGGTGAAGTAACGCTCGCGCAGAATCGGGACGTTGCGCCACCAGACGAGATGATTGCCGCCCGCGCCGTGGGCCAGGATCAGCGCCGGCGCCGACGGATCGCCATGCGTTTCGTAGTAGAGGTCGATCTCGTTGGCATGCAGATACGGCACGGGCGGTTGACAGACAGCAGGTCAGGCGCGTCAGGCGCGGGACGCATCGAGCACGAGCTCGATGCAGCGCAGCGCGGTGAGCCGCTTGTTGCCCTCGCGGTCGGACTGCCACACCTGCCGCTCGGCTGCGACGCGGTCGCCGGGCCCTACGCACGCGATCCAGACGGTGCCAACGGGCCGAGTCTCAGAGCCGCCTGTCGGTCCAGTGATGCCCGATTCTGCGACACCGATGTCGGCATTGAGTGCGTCGCGGACACCGCGCGCCATGGCCACGACCGCCTCTTCAGAGACCGCGCCATGCTCTCTGAGCAGATCGCGCGAGACGCCGAGCAGGTCGATCTTCGGGTAGTTGTGATACGGCGCCGCGCCGCCCGTCCAGATCTTCGAGCAGCCCGGGATGTTCGTGATCCAGTGGCCGATCAGCCCGCCAGTATCGGTCTCGGCGGTGGCCAGCGTCAGCGAACGCGCGACGAGCGTATCGACCAACTCCTGCGCAATCGGTTCAGCCATCTGGGCGCTAGTCCTCGTCGCTGGTGAAGCGGTCCCAGCCGAACATCAAGATCAGGATGAAGGTGACCAGGACCAGGAACGGCGCGAGCAGGATGGCGAACTGATACCACTCCTCGCGGTCGAAGTTGTTGACGCCGGTGCCGCCCTCATCGGGCTCGGCTTGCTGCGGCGCGGACAGTTCCGCCTGCAGCGGCACTGCGTCCGCGGCCAGCACCTCGCCGCCGGGCGAGGTGAGCGGTTGGATGGCGGCGATCGCGGTGATCGCCAGGATCGCAACGATGCCGAGGCGCGCCATCGGCTTGATCGCTGCCCGCAGTCCCTCTTGCATGGTGCCCCTCCGCTCGCTCGCCGTGTGTTCCCTGTCTCGGATCGTAGGTTATTCCAGCGCGCCCTCTCGCGCGAGAGCATCGATCCGCGCCTCGTCATAGCCCAACATGCGGCTCAGGACGTAGGTCGTGTCCTCGCCCATGCGCGGCGCTGGCGAGACGATCTCGGCTGGAGTCTCGGACAGCTTCCAGGGCGGCGGCAGTACCTGGCGCAGATGCGTTTCGGGCGGCCGCACCGACACCGCGCCGCCGCGAGCCTGGAAGTTCTCGGAATGGTGAATGTCGCTACCCCAGACGGAGGCGGCCGCAGGGACGCCTGCGGTACGCAGCATGTCCGCCGTCTCGACGGCGGATTGCTCAGATGTCCACGCCTCAATCATCGGTTTCAGCTCGGCTCGGTGCTTCCAGCGTTTGAGACCGGTTCGGAATCGAGCGTCGGATCGCAGATGGTCGAGCCCGCTGGCCGAGCAGAGCGCCTCCCACTCGGCATCCGAGCGGCAGGCGATGGCGATCCAGCCCGAACGTGCGCCCTTGTGGTCGTCGGAGTAGGCGTTGGGCGCACGCATGGACGCGCAGCGGAAGACATCGTGCGGCGCGTAGGCGCGATGACCGTTGCCGAGTCGGTCGCCGTCGCGGCCGAGCATGTCGACGTGGAGGAACTCTTCGGCGATGTGCATGCCAATCGCCTCGGAGGAGGAGGCGTCAATGAACTGTCCGCGTCCTGTGCGCTCGCGGTAATGGAAGCCGGCGAGCATCGCCAATGCCGCGGCGGTGCCGGCGCGCAGGTCGATCGAGCCACCCATCATCACCGGCGGTTCCTCGGGCTCGCCCGAGAGGTAGGACAGACCGCTGAGCGCGGCAAACGTCGGCGCGTAGCCCGTGTAGTTCCGCTCGGGACCCGTCCCGCCCAGCGCTGAGGCGGAAATCATGACGATGTCCGGGTTGACCAGGGACAGATCCTCGTAGCCCAGGCCCAGCTTCTGCAGCGTGCCCGGCCGGAAGTTGTCGATCGCGCCGTCAGCGGTCTGTGCGAGGTCTCGAATGACCTGCTTGGCGCCTTCGGTCTTGAGGTTGAGCTGGATCGAGTGCTTGTTGATGTTGACCTCGTTGAACATCGGCGCCTGGTTGACACCGCCCGCGAACGATCCCATCGCGAGCGATCGTTGGCGAGAGTGATCAATGCGCGTGGCTGATTCCACCTTGATCAGCTCCGCGCCGAGCAAGGCCAGCTGCATCGCCCCGTACGGTCCGGCCCAGGCCCAGGTGAAGTCGATGATTCGCTTGCCCGACAACGGCCCGGATCGCTGCGCGGCTGCCAGCAGACCATCGCCGTGTCCATTCGTGCCGTTTGCACCGTTGGTCCCGATGTTCGTGGTCATCCGGTCACTCCTGCTCGTCTGGCCTGGACGGGGGTCCAGGGAGCGAGATGTGGGCTCGCCGCCTCGGACGATGCTGATCCGAGCAACGGCGCGGCGCTCCGCTTGGCGCGCGATGCCGCTGTCCAGTGGGCGGCAAACTGCGGGTATCGCCCGCTTGGAGCGACGGGGTGCCCCAGCGTCTCAAAGAACTCGCGCACCCGCTCTTGTTCCGAGTCCAGCACCTCCGACGGTCGCAGCACCGGTCCGGCTGGCGCGCTGTGAGACTGCAACGCGCGGAAGACCTCGTCACGCGTTCGCGCGGCGGCCCACCGCTCGATGGCAATGCCCGCCTCCTCGCCCAGCGAGAGACGGTCGATCAGGTTGCCGTTGTCGTCGAACGCCCAGCTGGGCTCGCCCATCGCCTTGATCAGCCCGGCCCACTGATGCGCCTGCGGCGTGACGGCGATCAGATGCCCGTCGGCGCACTCCAGACGTCCGCCGAAGGCGCTGCCGCCGCGCGACGGCGGCCGGGCCGGCGGCCCGCCATCGTTGTGCGCGATGGAAATGTCGACGCGATCCATGTTCATCATCGCGTCGGTCGATGCGACATCGACGATCTGTCCATGTCCGAACCGCTCACGGGCAATCAACGCGGCCCAGATCGCGAGCGCCAAAGCGGTACCGCCGTCGGCTTCGTGGACGTGAGCGCCGGCCATCAGTGGCGCGCCGCTGTCCGCGCCGAGATTGCGTCGCACGCCGGCCGCGGAGCCGGACGCATGCGCGCGGGTCAGCGCGGTCGATGGCCAATCCGCCGCGCTGCCCAATAGTCCGAAGGGCGTGACCGCGGCGATGATCAGATGCGGATATCGCTCGCGCAAGTGCTCAGGCAGCAGATCGAGCGGCGCGAGCTGGCTCGGCGTGCGATCGGTGACCAGCACATCCGCGTCCGCCAACAGGCGCTGCAGGATGCGCCGCCCCGCGGCCGATTCGAGGTCCAGCACGACGCTTCGCTTGGATGTGTTGTAGGCAAGCCAGGTGGTGGATGTCTCGCGGTGCGGCGACGGTTCGGCAAAGGGTGCTGCGCGGCGCGCAGCGTCGCCGCCCGGCGGTTCGATCTTGATCGTGTCCGCGCCGGCGTCGGCGAGCAGCTTGGCCGCGAACGGGCCAGCGATCTCTTCAGCGAGCTCGACGACGCGCACGCCCTCCAGCAACGGTGGGCCCAGGATGTCGGCATCGGTGTCGGCAGCCGGGTCTGTGGACGTGGACATGCACCACAAGTCTAGAACGCAGTCGCGGCTGCTCATAGACTGCCTGCGTGAGCAGCACAGACCATTCCCCGCCCGACGCGTCACGCCCATACGACGGCGTGCGTGTCTTGGAGCTGGCCGAGGGCATTTCAGGACCCTATGCGGGGCGCTGGCTGGCCGCGCTCGGCGCGGATGTGATCAAGGTCGAGCGAACCAGCGGTGATCCCTCGCGTGCGTTCGGACCCTGGCCCAACGACCAGCCGGACGACGAGACCTCAGGCCTGTTCTTGTACCTCAACGGCGACAAGCGCTCCGTCACGCTCAATCTCGACACCTCCGACGGCCGAGAGATTCTGCGCGACCTGGCGCAATCGGCCGAGATCGTGATCGAGTCCTTCCCGCCCGGCTATCTGGCCGAACGCGACCTGGATTACGCCGCGCTGTCGGCAGACAACTCGTCGCTGGTCATGATCTCGATCACCCCGTTCGGCCAGACCGGCCCGAACGCCGACCTGCCTGCGACGGAACTGACCCTCTATGCCGCCAGCGGACAGATGTGGCTGACGGGCCATCCGGATCGTCAGCCGCTGAAGAACGGAGGCTCACAGCCGTCGTACCAAGCCGGCTTGAACGCCTTCTCCGCCGTGTCGAGCGCGTACTTCGGGGCGATCATGCACGGACAAGGGTCGTACATCGACCTCTCGGTCCAGGAGACATACGCGGGCATGGCCGAGGCGTACCACACGCGGGCGTCGCAGCTGGGTATTGAATCGCAGCGATCGGGCAACAATCTGCACGCCACCTGGGGACTCTACGAACTGGCGGACGGCTATGGCGGCGTCTGCCTGCTGCCGCGCAACTATCCGCCCTTCGCGCAAGCCGTGGGCTTGCCAGAGCTGCAGGAAGATCGATTCGCGGACGCCGGCCAGCGCCTGTCGAACAACGACGAGTTGATGGCGATCCTATACGGCTGGTTCATCGGGCAGACCCGCGATGATCTGCTCGAGCTTGGCATTGCGAATCGCGTGCCCTTCGGTTTCGTCGCCACGTTCGAGGACCTGGCCAATTCTGAGCATCTGCGCAGCCGCGATTTCTTCGCCGATCGCGACGATGCAGCGGCAGGCAGCCTGACCTATCCAGGCCGCCTCTGGCTGAGCAGCGCGCACGAGTGGAAGATGGGCGCCGCGCCGAAGCTCGGCCAGCACAACGTGGACGTCATCCACGGTGAGCTCGGCTACGAGCGCGAAGACCTCGTCCGTCTGCGAGAACTGGACGCGATATGACCTTCGACCCCGGCCGTCCACTGAGCGGCGTGCGCGTCGCAGACCTGACGATGATCTGGGCTGGTCCATACGCCGCCAAGATCCTCGCAGACCTGGGTGCCGACGTGATTAAGATCGAGTCGCCCCGCGCCTGGGACAACATCCGTACGCTGATTCCGCCGCCCGTCGCGCCCGGCGAGCGCTGGTGGAACACCAACTTCTACTTCCACGAGTACAGCCGCAACAAGAGGTCGCTCTCGCTCGACCTCGCGTCGGACTCGGGACGATCCGTCTTCGCGCAGCTGCTGCCGCACTGCGATGTGGTGATCGAGAACTACCGCACCGACGTGATGGACAACCTGGGTCTGACCTATGAGTGGCTGCGCGAGCAGCGCGAGGACATCATCGTGGTCGGCATGGCCGGCTTTGGCAAAACGGGACCCGAGAAGGATGCCGTCGGCTACGGACCGATCATCGAGATGATGAGCGGGATGACGTCAACGAGCGGCTACGGCGACGACGGCGTGCCGTACAAGAGCGGGATCTCATACGGCGACCCGATCGCCGGCATCGCCGCCTCGGCCGCAGTCTCGACGGCGTTGATTCACCGCCAGCGGACCGGTCAGGGACAGTACATCGATCTCGCCCAGCGAGAGGTGATGTCGACCTTGCTGGGCGAGTTCTACATGGACTGGTCGATGAACCGCCGCCTGCCCGAACACATGGGCACCGATCACGACTGGATGGCGCCGCACAATGTCTACCGCTGCGCCGGCGCTGATGACGGCGACGATTGGATCGCCATCTGCGTCCGCTCGGACGCCGAGTGGGCGGGGCTCAAGCGGGCCATGGGGTCGCCCGATTGGGCCGAGCGCGACGATTTCTCCGATCAGATCCTCCGCTGGGAGCATCGCGCCGAACTCGATGAGCTCGTCGGCAGCTGGACGAGCGAGCACTCGAAGACCGACATCTTCGCCGCCCTGCATGCCGAGCGTGTGCCGTCGTCGCCTGTCTGGAAGATGCTCGAGATGATGCACGAGCCGCATCTGAAGGCGCGCGGCTTCTATGAGCCGCTGCGGCACCCCGAAGTGGGCATCTGGCAAGTGCACGGCTGGCTCTGGCGCGCCGACGGCGCCGGCCCGTGCGTTGTCGCGCCGGCGCCCGATTTCGGTGCGCACAACGAGGAAATTCTCGGCGGTCTGCTGGGTCTGTCGCGCACGGAACAGGATGCGTTGGCCGCCGAAGGCGTGATCGCCGACCGGCCGGCCAATACGTCGCCGGCCTCCGAGTTCCCCGCTACGCCGTCGCTACTCTGACGATCTCTGCTGTCTCCAGCGCCGACGCAAACCGCTGCACGTGGGCCTCAACGCTCGCACCCACCGCCTGAGTCCACGCGTCGGAACCGTCCAGCCGCTTGCTGATCTCCTCCACATCGTCGTGCCAATGCCACGACTTGCTGATCGGGGCCGGAATTGCCATGCGCAGAGGGCACTCGTGATCGGGCAGCCAGAAGTATGCGTACCAGCCGTGCCGTCGGACGATGCCCGCTTGCATCAGCAGCGCATGCGTCGGCCGATCATCGGGCGAGGGGTACTCGTCGTCCAGCGTGCAGCGGATGAGGAAGTTGAAGATCGAGAACTGTCCGCCACGCTCGCCGGTGCGCAGTTCGCCGATGCTGCACAGTCCATCGGCGACGGCCAAGAGCCGAGCGGCGTGATCGATCGGCAGCCGGGCCTCGGCCAACGAGCTGGGCGTCTCGTTACTGGCTGTGGAAGTCATCGAGCGTCGCTCGCAACCCGCGCTCCTTCAGCGATCGGTTCATCTCGAGCACCGGGGTCGTGAAATGCGCGATCGCATCAATCTCGACGCCGCCCATCAGCGCTTCGCGGAAGCCCTGGACTTCTTGAGTGCGGTTGATCGCCTTCTTCTGCAGGACGAGGATTTCCTTGGGCGTCTTGGCGGCGAGATTGACATAAGCATCGACGAACTGGTCGAGCTGATCCGCCGGCAGCGCGCGGTTGAAGAGTCCAATCTCAGCCGCCTCGCGGCCCGAGATCATGCTGCCGACGGGGAAGAAGAACTCCTTCGCGCGCCGCGCGCCGACCTGCCAGGCCCAGAATGACGCCACGAATCCTGCGCCCAACGGCAACTGCGGCGCTCCGACGCGGGCGTCCTCTGCGGCAAAGGCGACATCGCAGATCGTCGCCAGCTGCGTGCCACCGGCGAGGCAGTGTCCGTGCACCTTCGCGACCACCGGCAGGCGCAGATCCCAGATGCGCAGCCAGTTACGGTTCAACTCCTCCAAGCCATCGCGGTCGCGCGAGATGGCCGAGGCTTGCTCCGCCGCGACGCCTGAACCGCCGGTCAAGTCATAACCCGCGCTGAAGGCTCGCCCAGCGCCCGCGATCACGGCGATGTGGACGGAATCGTTGCGCTCCGCCTCGACCAGCGCGTCGATCAGTTCACGCTGCAGCTGGCGGGAAATGGCGTTGAGTTTTTCGGGTCGATTGAGCGTGATCTGCGCGACGCGGCCCACTTGTTCGACGATGATCGTCTCAGACATTCGAGACCTCCAATGTTGGCTTCAGGCTACGCGGTTGAATCATTGCGTACAAGCGTTCTATCATGTCGTTGCGCGCAGCCGACGGCGTACGAGGTCCGCGCCGTCGACGTTGCGGTCTTGGCGATTGCGCTTAGACTGCCACTGGAGTGTGTAATGACTACCAGACGAACATCTCCGTCCGATGGCGCGCAGGGCGCCGACCTGCTGTTGAACGTGACCCTGTTCCGCGGCATGCCCCCAGTGATGCTGAAGGAGCTGGCCACCAAACTGCGGCCGGTCGAGTACCGCGCGAACACCGACATCTTCCACGAGGGGGATGAAGGCGCGTCGCTGTACATCATCCTGTCTGGCGCCGTCAAAGTGTTCATCCCGGCCCTGGACGGTCGCGAGGTCGTGCTCGCCGTGCTGCGCCGGTACGACCTGCTGGGCGAGATGTCGTTGCTCGACAGCGTGCCGCGCTCGGCGTCGGCCACGACCATCGAACACACCGAGATGGTCAGCCTGAGCCGCCGCGACTTCCTCTCGGTCCTCAGCCGTCATCCCGCCGCGCAGCAGGCGATCATTGAGGTGCTGGTCAAGCGGCTTCGTGCGACGAATCAATCGATCCAGGACGCCTACCTGCTGGATGTGCCAGGACGCCTGGCGCGGCGGCTGTTGACCATCGCGGAAGAGCACGGCGTCCCGACCGATGAGGGGATTGACATCGGCCTGCGCGTGTCGCAGCAGGAGCTGGCGAACATGATCGGTGCCTCGCGCGTGGCCGTGAACAAGCAACTGCAAACCTGGCGTCGTGACAACATCGTGGATGTCAACCGCCAACGCGTGACGATCCTCGACGAGGAGGCGCTGGCGCGCGAGTTTGCGCTGTCGCAGTGATCCAACAGACAACGCGGGCAAAGACAACGCGGGCAAAGACAAGGCAGGCAAGGGAGGCAAGATGAGCGGAACCCTGAGCGACCAACAACTGGCGGAGCTGCGGGCCTGGCCCTCGCCGGCCATCGCGAACGCCATTGAGACGTTCGATGTCCGTAGTCGCGCGACCGGCTTCATGACACCCGATATCGTCTGCCGGTTCCCGGACATGGAGCCAATCGTCGGCTATGCGGCGACCTGTAAGATTCGCGCCTCAATTCCGCCTGGCGACGACCCGCAGACCAAGGCCGCGCCAGACTGGTGGGCGCACATCGAGTCAATCCCCGAGCCGCGCATCATCGTGATCCAGGACCTCGATCAGCCGCCGATTGGATCGTTCTGGGGCGAGGTCAACGGCAACATCCACAAGGCGCTCGGCGCAATCGGGCTCGTCACCGACGGCGGCGTCCGAGACCTCGACGAAGTCGAGGAGCTCGGATTCCAGTTCATGTCCAAAGAGATCCTGGTCTCGCATGCCTACGTGCACATTGTGGAGATCGGCCAGCCGGTGACTGTCGGCGGCGTCACGGTTCACCCGGGCGATCTATTGCACGCCGACAAGCACGGCGTTTGCGAGATTCCGCATGACATCGCGCCAGACGTGGCGGCGGCCGCGCAGGCGGTCGAGGATCGCGAGCGGGTGATCATCAACTACGCCAAGTCGGCCGACTTCAGCCGACAGGGGCTGCTGAACGTGATGCAGGGTCGGGCGCCATACGCCGACAAGGAGTAGCCCTCCATTTCCGACGAGTCTGATCGGCCGTCCGCGGCGCATGACGCCGAGAGTCGACAGCCTGCTCTGCGCAGGCGACGCGAGTCGGGCATGTTCGCGCCGTTCGCATCGCGCGACTTCCGAGTCCTCTGGCTCGCGATCTTTCTGCGTTCCGGCGCGCTCTGGTTGGACCAGGTCGCGCGGCCGGTGCTGATTGCCGAGCTGACCGGTTCCGCTCTGCTGCTCGGGGCGGTTCTGGCGGCACGAATGGCGCCGAACCTGCTGCTCGGCTTGTTCGCCGGCGCGATCGTTGACCGCTACCCGCGAAGGGCCGTCTTGGTGTTGTCGCAGGCGGGCAACGTGGCCGCATCGGGCGCGCTGTTCGTCTTGCTCATCCTCGACCTGGTCGAAGCGTGGCAAGTCATTGCCTTGGCTGCAGCCTCTGGCTTGAACATCGCCTTCTTCCAACCGGCGAGGCAGGCGATCCTGCCCTCGATGGTGCCGCAATCGTCGCTCCGATCCGCCGTGGCACTCTCCCAAACGGCCAACACGGTGATGCGGATTGGCGGCGCGCTTCTTGCAGGCCTGCTGCTGGAGTTTGCCGACTTCACCTGGATCTACGGTGCGATGACCGGCATCTATGTCGGAGCCGTCATTTGCACGGCGTTGATCAAGACGCGAGGCGAGGCGGCAACCAGCGCCAGACGACAAGCGGGATCGCTGGGCCGTCAGACGCTCGCCGGCGTGCGTTGGGCCTTCGAGACGCGCTGGCCGCTCGCGGTCCTCGCCATCTCGATCGTGATGTTCATCTTCCTCGTGCCGTACCAGGGCGTGTTCATTCCGCTGATGGTGATCGACGAGCTCGGGGAACAGAGTTCGTGGGTCGGGTACCTGATCGCGATCGGCGGAGCGGGTGCTGCGGCTGGTTCGCTGGCGCTGGCGGGGTTGCGCACGATCCCGACTCCAGGACGCCTCATGGCCGCTCTGTTGATCGCTGCCGGCGTCGGGCTGGCGGTGCTGTCGGGTGCGCCGAATCTGGCCGTCGTCGCCGCCTGCGTCTTCGTCGCCGCTGCCTGCTCGACCAATGTCATGTCGCTCGCGAACCTCACCTTGCTCGCCCAGACCAGTGAGGACATGGCCGGTCGAGCTCTCAGCCTGATGAACATCGCGCGAGGCATGATTATGGTCGGTGCGTTGGTCACGGGCGGCCTCGCTGACCTGCTCGGACCGCGCGCCGGCTTGCTGACCATGGGACTCTGCCTCGTCGCGGCCGCCGCCCTGATGTTCGCGACGCCGCTCGCGAGCCGTGTGTCCGCCGGCGATTCGTAGACTGTCAGGGTCAACCTCAACCGACGCGAAGTGGAGTTCCATGAGTGGGAACTCGTCCGATCCCGAAGGAACGGCCGCGCAGGCTCGCCTCTTCGGCATCTTGAATCCAGAGACGTTCGCACCGTTCCGCTATCGGGACTTTCGCGTCCTCTGGTCAGCGACGTTTGTGCGCTCCGCCGCGCTGTGGCTGGAGATGGTCGCGCGGCCAGTGCTGATCGTCGAGTTGACCGGCTCTGCATTCCTGCTCGGGGCGGTCCTGGCGGCGTGGCTTGGTCCGAATCTGGTCTTGGCGCCGATTGCCGGACTGGTGATCGACCGATATCCCTACCGCTGGTCGCTCGTCGGGTCGTTCGCCGCCAACATCACATCGTCCGCGACTCTGTTCATCCTGCTGCTGCTCGACCAGGCCGAGGGTTGGCACGTGATCGCGCTGGCGGCCCTGTCTGGTACGAGCATCGCCTTCTTCAACCCAGCCCGCCGTGCGATGTTGCCGGTGATCGTCGAGCGGCGCCACCTGAGATCATCCACGGCGCTGTCGCAGACCGGTCAGACTTCGATGCGAATTGGCGGCGCGTTGACGGCGGGACTGCTGCTGCAGTTCGCCGACTTTGCCTGGATCTTTGGATTGATGACTGTCCTCAGCGTGCTCGCCGCTCTGCTCGTCTCGACCATTCAATCACGCGAGGAGCCATACGATCACGCGCGGCAGGACGGACGGTCAGCACTGAATCAGCTCACCGCGGGGGCGCGTTGGGCGGTCGACACACGCTGGCCGCTGTTCGTCATCGCCATCGGCATCGTGATGATGATCTTCCTCCAACCCTACGAAGGTGTGATGGTGCCGCTGATCGTGATCAACGAACTGGGCGAGCACCGCTCGTGGGTCGGCTACCTGACCGCGATCGGCGGCGTCGGTGCGACGATCGGCGCCGTCATGCTTGCTTCGACGAACGAGATTCGCTCGCCGAACGCGTTGATGATCGGGATCGTCGTGCTGGGCGGCATTGCGCTGGCGGTGCTCTCGCAGGCGCCGCACGTTGCCGTCGTCGCCGTTTGCGTGTTCTTCGGCAGCGCCTGCGTCAACAACATGATTTCGGTGGCCAACCTCGCGCTGCTCGCGCACGCGCCCGAGCAGCTGCGTGGTCAGGCGCTGACGCTGATGAACCTGGTCATCGGGACCAGTCTGATCGGTGCGCTCCTGGCCGGCGCACTGGCTGACTCAATCGGTCCACGATTCGGGCTGGTGACGCTGAGCGTGTGCCTGTTCGCGGCGGCGCTGATCGCCATCTCGTTGCCGCGCGTGCGCTGGTGGTTGTGGCGGCGCCGATTGTACGCCGACGTGTCAGCCGAGGACTGGGTCCGGCCGCTCGACGATCGCTAAGCTCGACCCGCTAGCCGCAACCATAGAAGGGCGCGGTCGACGGCCACGCCTGTGCAACGGCGTTGAGCGTCCGCAGCCGCCCGGATCGACTGACCGTCAGCGTGTACGTATCGCCGGGCGAAATGTTGCGGAGCCGTTGTACGAGGTCGTCGACGTCGTCGGTGGGCTGGTCGTCGATGGCCGCGATCACATCGCCGTCGCGGACGCCGGCGGCGTGGGCCGCGGAGCTGCAGGCGACATCGCTGACGCGCGGCCCGTCTGCGTCGGACGTCAGTTGCACGCCGAGGAAGGTTCGCTCGACATCGTCGCCCCGCAGCATCGCAGGCAGCGCCTGCAGGACCGCATCAGCGCTGACCGCGAATCCGATCCCGCTGGATGCGCGATCAGGACTCTCGATCTGCGTCGGCACGCCAATCACGCGTCCCTGCGCATCCACAAGCATCCCGCCTGAGTTCCCCGGGTTGAGCGCGGTGTCGGTCTGAATCAGATTGCGCAGCGGCTCGTAAGACGAGCTGGTGGATGGCCGCGTGCGGTCGAGCGCCGAGATGATCCCGACCGTCAAGGTGTTCGGCAGCCCATAGGGAGCGCCCAACGCGCCGACCGGCTCACCGACGCGCAAGTCATCCATGCTGGCAAACGTCGGGACGACGACGTCCTCACGGTCGATCTCGACTTCCAGCAGCGCGAGATCATTGCCGGCATCGCGCGCGAGGATGTCAGCGTCGTACGTGTCGCCGTTCGCGTGCAGTATCTCGATCTCGGACGCGCCGTCGACCACGTGCAGGTTGGTGATTACGTGGCCGTCGTCAGAGACGAAGAAACCTGATCCTGCGCTGTTGTTGGCCACGATCGTCACGAGCGATGGAGCGGCCAGCGCATAGACAGCTGTCCAATCAACGGCGCTGCGGACGAGCACAGCGTCGAGCTCGCCGATGATCTGCGGTGTCGGACTCTGCGAAACGAGATTGGCGGCCTCTGGGCCCGTTGCGCTGATGTTGGCCGCGGCGTTCGTGGAGTCCTCACGCGGCGTGGGCGTCCCGGCGAGGCTCAAGATGACCGCCGCCGCCACAATCGCCCCGACGAAGGCGCCGACGAGACCGGCAATGACGGTGGGGCGGTTGAACATGATCACTCCTCCCGCTCAGGATATGCCCCGAGTGCCGTTCATTCGGGACCGGCGAGCACTTCGATCAACACGGGTACGCGACCTTCAGGCAGGATTGCCAGCTGCTGGAAGGCCGCCTCTGAGAGGTCGACATGATTGTGGCCGAGCAGCCCGGTGTCCTGCACGATGACGTCGACGTGCCGCTGGTCCCGCCAGACTCGCAAGCGGGTACCGCATGGCCAAGTGACCGCCGCGGCGATGGTCAGGTCCTGCGGGTCGTAGGCAGAATGCGGCGGGCAGAACATCGGTCCACCGGCCAGTGATGGGTGGTAGTAGGTGATCTCGCCGGGTACCAGTCGCGCGGTGCGGTCGGCCGGCGCCAGCCCGTCGGCGGGATTCCAGCGCGCGCCCTCGACGCGCATCCGCAACCAGATCGCGTCGCCGGGATGCAGCACGGCAAACAGCTGCTGAGCCGACTCGCCCGGCACATAGGAGACCCACTGCTGATACTCGGAGTTCCAGCGCTGCGCCTCCGCGACGGCGCCCCAAGGATCTTCGCCCAGCGCCGTCCAGACTGGCTCGTGCAGTCCGGACCATCCGACGAACGACCAGCCCGCGGGCAGCTCCGACGCTTCGGGCTGCGGTCCTGAACTTCGAGCCTGCCGCCACTCAGCATCAGACGTCAGTTCCATCCAGAGCGGCTGACCGTGGCGCAGCGTACCGATGGTGTCGACCGGTGTGCCGGGCGCAAACGATTGCCACGATTGGTTGGCGATGTCCCATGAGTGCGCGACGCGCACGGGCAGGCTCGCCGTGGCTTCGCCGATTGGCATGTCGGGACCGCACCAGCTCGCCGAGTTCCAGCCGGCGACGAGCGAGATGGCGTCGGTTTCCCGAGCGAACGTTGGCGCCGGCAAGTGCGTCAGCGGTGGGCCAAGCGCCGCGCTGACCGCGCCCACCGCAGCGGCGCGCAGCAGGCGGCGACGGCTGAATCTGCGCCTGATCACGGCTGTGTCTGTCGTTCGTGACGTTCCGCCCGCGCTTGCCAGCCGCGGAAGGCGAACATCGCGACCGACGTGGCGACGGCGACGTTGAGGCTGTCGATGCGGCCGTCCAAGGGGAGCTCGAGCTGCAGCGCGGCTGCATCGATGAATGGTTGCGGCAGTCCATCGCCCTCGTTGCCCGCGACAATCAGCGGACGCTGCGGCCACTTGGCCTCCCAGACCGGCTGCGCTGACGGGCCTTGTTGGAGCGCGACGATCTCGAAGCCCTCGCATTGGGCCCGTTCCAGGCAGGCCGCCGGAGATTCGATCGTCTCGACAGGCAGCCACCAGTCGGTGCCTTTGGTCGACGGCCGATAGTAGAAGTCACGTCCGATGATCCACACGGCTTCGGCGCCGGCCGCTTCGGCGCTGCGGATCAGCGTGCCGAGGTTGACGCCGTAGGAAAAGTTGAATGCGGCGACGGCGAAGGACGGCGGCCGCGGGGGCGGCGCGTCGCGATGAGGCAGCCCGAACGGTCGGACGGAGGAGAGTGAACGGTCGGCGTCGTCGGGCGGACGCGCGGCGATGGCCTCGAGCGCACGTCGAGCGCGGGCGCGGATCGCTCCGTCGGGATCGCGCGAGAGACGCTCCAACAGTGGCGCCGCGGGCTCGCCGACGGCTGCCAACGCGACGCAGGCCGCGCGGCGGGATTTGCGCTCGCCTGTCTCCAGGACAGGATCAAGCTGGCGGCAGACCTCATCGGGATCGAGCCGTGGCAGCAGCGTCATCGAGCGTCGGCGCATGCGTTTGTTGGGCGAGAGCAACGCCGGCAGCAGCGCCGCCACGACTTCGTCGGCGGGTCCGAGCTGGAGTGCAATCCGAGCCTCGCCGCGGGGGAAGCCATGGTTGGTGTTGAGCGCAACGTCAACGGTTCGGGCAATCCAGCCAGGAGCGCTGGCGGCAGCATCAGCGCGAACCGCAAGCCCCGCCGCATAGGCGGCCTCATCGTCCGGGGAGAGGTCAGGGATGGAGTCGAGCATGTCGGAACTGGGATTAGTCTGTGTCACAGGAGATCATGGTATGCCGAATCCGTTTTCCTTGAGGGTGTTCATGCCGCAGGGGGAGCCGCAAGGGCTTCGAGTCGTTGAGAAGACGAACTGGACCGGTGTGGGCCTCATTTTTCCTCGCACCCGACTCGACAAAGCGCGTGAGCGGCCCGAACTCAGTCGAACTGGCGTGTACGTGCTGTGGAACGACGATGACCAAACAACCCCCACTATCTATGTGGGCCAGTCGGAAAACGTCTCACGCCGTGTCAAGGAGCATTTCGAGAACGAAGAAATGGATTGGTGGACAAAGGCTGCGGCGTTTACGACGAAGGACGATGCATTCAACCAAGGACACGCGCGCTTCTTGGAGTGGGCGCTCGTAGGACGAGCGCAGTCTGCGAATCGAAGCAATCTGAAGAACCGATTAGAACCGACAAGACCGTCCATTTCTGAGCCGGACCAAGCAGATACCTTTCACTATCTCAACGATCTTCTGCAGTGTCTTCCCTTGGCCGGGCTCTCAGCCTTTGAGCAGATCGAGACAAAGGAACACGAAGATGAATCGGGTCACGGCGCTGCCGAGCTGGCTCTTGCCATGCCGCAAGTCGGCATCGCAGCGACTGGAAGGATGCTGGTCGATGGATTCCTTGTGTTGAAAGGATCGACGGCAAGGTCGGACGTCACGAATGCCATGCGACGCCCAGAGTTCAAGGGATATCTGGACCTGCGCGAAGCGCTAATCGAGCAAGGCACTTTGACTCGTGGACGCGACCATCTGCAGTTCACGGCAGACTATTTCTTCCGTTCTGTTTCCGCTGCCACGTTCGTGGTGGGCGGAACAGCCAGTCCCTACGATGCGTGGAAGGATGGGAGAGGCAGAACACTCAGGTCAATCGAAGCTGGTTCAAGCGGTGCAGAATGACCATTCGCGAGATTGACATTGACGCTGAGCCCATTGACGCCTTTGAGGCGGC